>NZ_JAUAOA010000040.1 GCF_030542965.1 Azotosporobacter soli | reverse complement strand
TAACAAAAACATTATTGTTTGTTGAGCCATCATCACCGAAGCGATGACGTCTCCGCACATCTGGCTTTTCATTCTTTTCCACATTGTTCAGTTTTCAAGGAGCACCACCGCTTTCGCGGCCGGAACACTAGTTTAGCACAGTCACTCGAACCATGTCAACTACTTGTTTCCGTTTTTCTTTTTCAGTTGCTGCCGCCGTTTGGCGACTTATTTATAATATCATTTTGACTTATAGATTGTCAACCCTGTTTTGTAAATGTTTTTTCATATTTGCATGCTCTTTTTCAGCAAGTAAAAGTCATCGAAAAATAATAAAGAGTCTGCGCAATTGCTTGTGCAGACTCTTTAAAAATGGCTCCCCGGGTAGGACTCGAACCTACGACCGATCGGTTAACAGCCGATTGCTCTACCAACTGAGCTACCGAGGAATAAAACCGGCGACTCCCTATCCTCCCAGGCCGCTTCCAGCCAAGTACTTTCGGCGTATGTGGGCTTAACTGCTGTGTTCGGTATGGGAACAGGTGGGACCCCACAGCCATCATCACCGGATACTCAGGTAAACATTTCTACAAGAGAATATATTCCCTGAAAACTTTATAGAAGAAAGATTTGCAAACAAGTGGTTTCATAACTTGCACTCTTCTCAGAGTGCGAGCTTGCATTAAGTCAAGCCCTCGGCCTATTAGTACCAGTCAGCTCCATTCATTACTGAACTTCCACACCTGGCCTATCAACCTTGTGATCTACAAGGGGCCTTACCAGACTACTCTGTG
>NZ_JAUAOA010000038.1:2500-4929 GCF_030542965.1 Azotosporobacter soli | reverse complement strand
GGCTTAACTGCTGTGTTCGGTATGGGAACAGGTGGGACCCCACAGCCATCATCACCGGATACTTCGAATTGTCCTAAACCATTCATCTGCTGCGTTGCTGCTTGCGGTCCTCGCTCAACGTAGCTTCCGCTACGCCTTCGCTTACGGTCCTCAGCGCGCCTTGCCGCTAAATGCTTTATGCCAATTCTTTGCAACACGAGCTAACGCATCGCAAGATCTTACAGGTAAACATTTCTACAAGAGAATATATTCCCTGAAAACTTTATAGAAGAAAGATTTGCAAACAAGTGGTTTCATAACTTGCACCCTCTCGAGTGCGAGCTTGCATTAAGTCAAGCCCTCGGCCTATTAGTACCAGTCAGCTCCATTCATTACTGAACTTCCACACCTGGCCTATCAACCTTGTGATCTACAAGGGGCCTTACCAGACTACTCTGTGAGAAACCTCATCTTAAGGCTGGTTTCACGCTTAGATGCTTTCAGCGTTTATCCTTTCCCGACGTAGCTACCCAGCTGTACCCCTGGCGGGATAACTGGTACACCATTGGTCAGTCCACTCCGGTCCTCTCGTACTAGGAGCAGTTCCCTTCAAGTTTCTTACGCCCGCGATGGATAGGGACCGAACTGTCTCACGACGTTCTGAACCCAGCTCACGTACCACTTTAATGGGCGAACAGCCCAACCCTTGGGACCTGCTACAGCCCCAGGATGTGATGAGCCGACATCGAGGTGCCAAACCTCCCCGTCGATATGGACTCTTGGGAGAGATTAGCCTGTTATCCCCAGGGTAGCTTTTATCCGTTGAGCGATGGCCCTTCCACGCGGTACCACCGGATCACTAAGCCCGACTTTCGTCCCTGCTCGACCTGTACGTCTCGCAGTCAAGCTCCCTTCTGCCTTTACACTCTTCGAACGATTTCCAACCGTTCTGAGGGAACCTTTGGGCGCCTCCGTTACACTTTCGGAGGCGACCGCCCCAGTCAAACTGCCCACCTGACACTGTCCTGAGTGTCGTTACTACTTCAGTTAGAACTCCAGTAAGAGAAGGGTGGTATCCCAACGTCGACTCCATACATACTAGCGTACATATCTCTCAGTCTCCCACCTATCCTGTACATCCCTTACCAAAATCCAATGTCAGGCTACAGTAAAGCTCCATGGGGTCTTTCTGTCCAGTCGCGGGTAACCTGCATCTTCACAGGTATTTCAATTTCACCGGGTCCCTCGTTGAGACAGTGCCCAAGTCGTTACACCTTTCGTGCGGGTCGGAACTTACCCGACAAGGAATTTCGCTACCTTAGGACCGTTATAGTTACGGCCGCCGTTCACCGGGGCTTCGGTCGAGGGCTTCGGATTGCTCCTAACTCCCTTCCTTAACCTTCCGGCACTGGGCAGGTGTCAGCACCTATACGTCAGCTTTCGCTTTAGCAGGCACCTGTGTTTGTGGTAAACAGTCGCTTGGGCCTCTTTTCTGCGACCCCCATGTGCTTCGTCCGTTTCAAGACTACACTCACAGGGGCTCTCCTTATCCCGAAGTTACGGAGACATTTTGCCGAGTTCCTTAACGAGGGTTCTCCCGCGCACCTTAGGATTCTCTCCCCGCCTACCTGTGTCGGTTTACGGTACGGGCACCCATCATCTCGCTAGAAGCTTTTCTCGACAGTGTGGAATCCGTGAGTTCGTCGTTATTGCTAACAACTACCCATCACTCCTCAGGCTTTTCGCAGCGCGGATTTACCTACGCTACACCCTACAAGCTTAGACGCGAATTTCCATCCTCGCGATCACGTATCCTTCTGTGTCACTCCATCACTCAAACGACTTTGGGTGGTACTGGAATTTTAACCAGTTGTCCATCGCCTACGCTTTTCCGCCTCGGCTTAGGTCCCGACTTACCCTGAGACGACGATCGTTGCTCAGGAACCCTTAGGCTTTCGGTGGGAAGGATTCTCACCTTCCTTTTCGCTACTCATACCGGCATTCTCACTTCCTAGCAGTCCACAACTCCTTACGGTATTGCTTCTGCCCGCTAGGAACGCTCCCCTACCACGTGTACCCAAAGGTACACATCCATAGCTTCGGTTTCGTACTTTAGCCCCGGACATCTTCGGCGCAGAACCTCTCGACCAGTGAGCTATTACGCACTCTTTAAATGGTGGCTGCTTCTAAGCCAACATCCTGGTTGTTTGTGAAGTTCCACATCCTTCGCCACTTAGTACGACATTGGGGACCTTAGCTGATGGTCTGGGCTGTTTCCCTCTTGACTACGGGTCTTATCACTCGCAGTCTGACTCCCAAGGTACCAGTATAGCCATTCGCAGTTTGACAGAATTCGGTAACCTAGATGGCCCCTAGTCCTATCAGAGCTCTACCGTCTATACTTACTTCTTGAGGCTAGCCCTAAAGCTATTTCGGGGAGAACCAGCTAT
>NZ_JAUAOA010000037.1 GCF_030542965.1 Azotosporobacter soli | reverse complement strand
TTCGAGTTGTTGTCCCCATCTTAGAGGCAGGTTATCTACGCGTTACTCACCCGTTCGCCACTATTTGTTGTTCAACACCCAACCTTCAACTGAAGTGTTATCCTCTTTGATAACGCGTTCCCTCTTCGCTTTCGCTCATCGGTAACGCCTCCGCAAAGATTCGGTGTTAAACAACAAACCGTTCGACTTGCATGTGTTAGGCACGCCGCCAGCGTTCGTCCTGAGCCAGGATCAAACTCTCCATAAAATTATGAAGAAGCTTCATCAGCTCTTTATAACAAAAACATTATTGTTTGTTGAGTCATCATCACCGAAGTGATGACGTCTCCGCACATCTGGCTTTTCATTCTTTTCCACATTGTTCAGTTTTCAAGGAGCACCGTCACCGCTCTTGGCGACTTCTATATACTACCACACTTTCTTTGTTTATGTCAACATCTGTTTTCTCTTTTTTCTTCGCTTTCTTGCTACTTTTTTCTTTCTCAGTCTTCCTTTCTGATGCTATAATGAAAGATAGTCTTATTTTCGCACTAAAATTTTTGTTACTATATTAAGGAAGTGATTTGTTGTGCCTGCTTTTTTACGGGCTGTTTCCTCATTCCTTTTCTTGCTGCTTTTATTATTCAGCTCTGGTTGTACCAATCGCCAGTCGACGTATATTGATTTCAGCAAAGCGCAGGAAAACGCTGCGGTCGATTCGACCGACAGCGACAACCACTTGGAGCAGCGACCGCTCTTAATCGCTTTGGCTTCGGTTATTTCGCCCAAAGAAACAATCGGTTATTACCGGGCCATCGCACAGCATGTCGCCAAGGCAACTGGTCGCCCAACGGTCTTGATTCAGCGTAAAACGTACGCCGAAGTTAACATGCTGATGTCAAATGGCGAAGTGGACATCGCCTTCCTCTCTACCGGCGCTTACGCTTCCTATCGCGGCATGAATGAAATCGAACTCTTGGTGATGGCGGAGCGTAGCGGCAATTCTCTTTATACGCCCGACGTTATCGTTCATCGCGATAGTGAATTCCAGTCGCTCGAAGACTTGCAGGGCCGTACCTTTGCTTTTACTGACCCGCTGAGTTTTTCCGGCCATATGGTGATTGAGGATTATCTGAGCCGTCAAAACACCGTACCGGAAAAATATTTTAAGCGCTTTTTCTATACCTATAACCACGATAAATCACTTTGGGCCGTTGCAAATAAGTTGGTTGACGGCGCCAGCATCGACAGTCAGATTTATGAATATGCCAAACTGCGCAATCCTTCACTGACGGAGAAAATCCGCATCATCTCCTCTCTGAAACCGTCGCCAACCGGGCCGGTCGCGATCAGCAAACGAATTCCCGCAGAGCAAAAGGAAGCGCTGCAGCAAATCTTCCTTAATATGAACCAAACGCCGGAAACTGCGGAGGCAATGCAACAACTGATTATCGACCGCTTTGTTCTGCCTCAGCCCGATCTATACGCACCCTTGAAGAAAATTTATGATCGTTCGAGCGTGATCCTATGAGTACGCTTTGGCATCGCCTGCAACGCCTCAGCCTCTATTATAAAGTCAACGGCCTGATCATCGGCATGCTTTTGCTCTGCAGCCTGATCATCGGCTTCATCATGCTGCAAAGCACCTCTCGCCTCTTGGACAGTCAAATGGAAAAACGCGGTACCGAAATCGCAAGCTATATCGCAGCACTGAGCAGCAATGACATTTTGATCGAGGATCATTTCTCCATTTTCGACCGCCTGAATAAGACAAAAGCCAACAATGAAGAAGTACGCTACATCCTGGTAACCGATTCCGCCGGGCGCATCCTGGCGCATACTTTTACCGGCCCGCTGCCGCAAGGTCTGCCTGCCGTATTGCTTCCCCCTCCGCCGCCGCTCGATACGACATTGCCGAGCGAGCTTCCTTCCAGCCATCAAATCAGCCGTTTTAGCAGCAACGAAGGACCGATCCGTGAAATCAGCGTTCCTATTGAAGGCGGCGACATCGGCTTCGTGCGCGTCGGTATGTCGGAAAAAACGACGCAAATTTTACTCGCGCAAAAATTCAACGAGATTATTTTGACGACGCTGCTGATCTGTTTTCTTGCCGGCATCGGCGCAACGCACATCACCTTTGTGCTCATCCAGCCAGTGCACAATCTCTCCTTGATCGCGCGCCAGATTCAAGAAGGCAACTACGATGTGCAGGCAGATGTACGCAGCGAAGATGAGGTTGGACGTTTGGCAAAGAGCTTTAACGCGATGGCCGCCAGTCTGCGCGAAAAGGACCTGGAAAACAATCGTTTATTAGAAGAATTGCGCGCCAAAGAAGCGCTGCGTGCTTCCTTGATGAGCAAACTGTTCACCGTCCAAGAAGACGAACGCCGCCGTCTCTCCCGCGAATTGCATGACGAAACCGGCCAGTCGATGGCCTCCCTATTGGCCTATATGAAGGTGCTGCTCGCTAAGTTGACCAGCGCCGAACAAAAAGAGCTGCTCATGGGCGCGCGCGATGTCGCGATCAGCGTCTTGGACGGTTTGCGCAAGATGGCGGTGGAGCTTCGTCCGCCGGTGCTTGATTATCTGGGCATTGTGGCCGCGTTGGAAAAATACGCGCAGAATTTTGCGCAGCAGCATTCAATAGAAGTGAACTTTGCGCCGCCTGCGGAAAAACTGCTCGTCTCCAATGACATTGCGCTCGCGCTTTATCGGATATTGCAGGAAAGTTTGACCAACATTGCCAAACACGCGAATGCGCACCGCGTCGATATTGAGTTGACGAAAAGCTTCGAACATGTAAAAATGGTCATCAGGGATGATGGACAGGGCATTCATGCCAACGCCTTGGCAACGGCCTTAGAACATAACCGTTTGGGACTCTTCGGTATGCAAGAACGCGCTGAACTGCTCGGCGGTAGCCTGGTCTTTCGCTCTTCGCACAAGCAGGGCGCTACAATCATTGTAATCTTACCGATGGGAAGTGACGGACATGTCTAAACTTCGAATTCTCTTAGCCGATGACCATTCGGTGCTACGCGCCGGACTCAAACTTTTGTTGAACAGCGAAGCCGATTTTAGCGTAGTCGGCGAAGCCGCGAACGGCGAAGAGGTGCTTCGCTTGTTGGAACACAAAACCGCCGATATTTTATTGCTCGATCTCTCGATGCCGCAAATGGGCGGCTTGGAGTGCATCCGTGAAATTAAAAGCCGCGGCCTCGCGGTCAAAATTCTCGTCCTGACCATGTACGCCGATGAACAATATGTCAAAGAGGCCATGCAGGCCGGCGCAATGGGCTACGTAGAGAAAAACGCATTGGACACCGAACTCTTTATCGCACTGCGCACTGTCGCACAGGGACATCGTTACCTCAGCGCGCAAAATGCGCAGATTTTGCTGAACAGCCTGCTGACCGATTCGCCGCACGAATTGAACGACGATCCCTATACGCTGCTCAGCGCACGCGAACGGGAAGTTTTGAAATTATTGGTGCGCGGTCACTCCATGAGCCAGATTGCCGAAATCCTCTGCATCAGCGTCAAAACGGTCGACACATATAAGACAAGGCTGATGGAAAAGTTGAATTGCAGCCGCAAGAGCGAACTGGTTGAATATGCGCTTAAATACAGCCTGCTGCCGAGCAAAGGCCAGATCTCTTAGTTTTCTTCACACTAGGGGCCGCGAATCATTGTAAGAATTTATCTTACAATGATTCGCGGCTTTTTTCTTACGCTAAAATCAGGCTTTTCCCGCTACTTCCAATTCTTGAATAGTGTGATAATTAACGTTGTAATCATCCTAATCACAAACGAGAGAATAAGGAGAGTGTTAGGGAATGAAAAAGAACTGGAAAAAGGCCCTGGCCGCGGGTGCAGCCGCACTGGTTTTGACGACCGGTTTCAACGTCGTCGACATGAAAGCCGCCGAAGCGAAAGTCAACTTCGAACTGTTTGATTTTGAAGCGCATCGCGGCGGACGCGACGCACGTCCGGAAAACACACTGGTTTCCTTCGCTTATGCTATGGAACTGGGCGTGACCACTTTGGAAATGGATATGCAGATGACCAAGGACGGACAGCTGGTCATCAGTCATAATCCGGTACTCAGCCCGAATCTGACCAAAGGTCCCGACGGCAAATATGTCGCAGCTGACAAGTATGACATCCGTACGATGACGCTTGCCGAAGTGAAGCAATTCGACGTCGGCACGATGAATCCGGCAGCCGGCGGTTATTATGACGGCCACGGCAAAACTCAGCTTTCCGTACCGGGCACAAAAATTCCGACCTTGGAAGAAGTGTTCGAATTAGCCAACGCATACGGCAATGACAAAGTGATCTTTAACATCGAAACCAAATCCTACGTCAACCCTGATCCGAACGCTAAGAACAACGCCGATCCGGTTGCCTTTGTAAAAAAAGTCAACGAAGTGGTTAAAAAATATGGCATGGAAAACCGCGTGACATTGCAGTCTTTTGACTGGCGTACACTGAAAGAGATGAAAAAGATCAATCCGAACATCACGCTGGTCGCTTTGACCTGTGAACAGCCCTCCTGGGGTCCGGACGGCGTCTATCGCCAGGTGAACCAACCGGGCGCATCGCCTTGGATGGCAGGTATTGATATTGACAAGTATAACGGTGATTTCGTCAAAGCAGCAAAGGAATGCGGCGCTGACATTGTTTCTCCTTACTGGGAAGAACTGTCCAACGAACTGGTTGCCGAAGCGCATGAACTCGGCATGAAGGTTGTGCCTTGGACCGTTAACGATCCGAAGAAGATGAACATGCTGCTCGACATGGGCGTAGACGGCATGATCAGCGACAAACCTTGGCTGATGCGCGAAGTCCTGATCCAACGCGGCATCAAGGTTGCCGATCCTGTGATTAAAGCTGACAGCCCTTATCACACCGGCACTGACATCGTCAGTGGCGAAACCAAAGTCACCAAAAAAGGCGGCGACTCGGCCGAATAATGATAACAGTGCGTGAAGGATGCTTACACCTTAAGCATCCTTCGCACTATTATAAATTTATCATCTGAAAAGTGAGGTATTATAATGTTAGAACTCTTCTGGAAAGTATTTGCGACGGGTCAAGATAAACCGGCTATGACCGGCGATCAAGGCACCATTGCTAAAGAATTCAACAAACGTCGTTGGTCGGTCTTCTCTTCCATCACCTTAGGTTATGCACTCTTTTATGTACTGCGTCTCAATTTCTCCGTCATCAAAAAACCGTTGATGGCAGCTGGCGTGCTGAACGCACAGCAACTGGGCATCATGGGCTCGGTCTTTTTTGCCACGTACGGCATCGGTAAGTTCGTCAACAGCTTCCTGGCTGACCGGATGAACAACAAGCGTTTCTTTGCTTTGGGACTTTTTCTTTCCTCGGTTATTACTGTAATTATGGGCTTCACCAATGAATATCTGCCGCTCGTTGTTCTCTGGGGCATCAACGGCTGGTTCCAATCGTTCGGCGCCGGTCCTTGCATCGTTTCGCTGAATCAATGGTTCAGCAACCGTGAACGCGGCACCTTTTACGGCATCTGGTTCACGAGCCATAACTTGGGCGCAGCCTTCACTTACATGGCAACGGCAACGATCGTCGGCGCTTACAGCTGGAAAATGGGCTTCATCATGCCGGGCCTCTTCTGTATGCTCGGTTCGCTGCTGATCTATTTCTTCATGTATGACCGTCCGGAAACCTATGGTCTGCCGAATGTCGCAGAATTCAAAAACGATCATGCTCCGATCGTTGAAAAGGAAAAATCCGTCGGCGCGCTGCAATGGGAAGTCGTTAAGCGTCCTGCGGTCTGGATTCTTGGTCTTTCCAGCTTATGCTGCTACATTTCCCGTTATGCGATTGAAAGCTGGGGCATCATCTATCTGACCGAAGCCAAAGGCTATTCTACGCTCGGCGCCAGCGGCGTCTTGGGTGTAATGCAGTTCGCCGGCATCTTCGGCGCACTGACTTGCGGTCTCGTCTCCGACAAATTCTTTAACCACAAACGCAACATGCCTGCTTTGATTTACGGCGTTCTTTACGCTTTGTCGATTGCTTTGTTCGTCTGGGCTCCGGCGCATCCGATGATCGACATGGGCAGCATGGTCCTCTACGGCTTCACGATGGGCGCATTGGTTTGCTACCTGGGCGGTCTGATGGCCGTTGACATTTGTCCGAAACGCGCTACCGGCGCGGCAATGGGCATGATCGGCCTCTTGAGCTATGGCGGCGCAGCGGCGCAAGAAGTCGTCAGCGGTTATTTGATCAATTCGCACATGACCATCGTCAATGGCAAAAAAGTCTATGACTTTGCACTGGCTGCCGATTTCTGGGTCGGCGCAGCGGTCGTATCCTTTATCCTGGCCGCTTTGGTCTGGAACGTTAAAGCTAAAGACTAAATTCTTTTCGCATAAGGCCGTCTGCTGCAGTGAAAGTCTCGGCAGACGGCTTTTTATTGCCGTCAAAGAAGAAGAGAGCCCGCAATGATTGCAGGCTCTCTTCTTTGCGTTTTATAAAATTACTGCGGCAAGGAATAGGAACGCCTTTCTCTGTCAAAGATGCCGTACAAGCGCTTTAATGGCAGCGCCGCCATTACAACTAGGCAGATAACGCCTTCCACACCGATAAACGTGCCATTTACCATCAATGAATACCAGTAGGGCGACATGCCAGGTGGCGCATAACTGCCAAAAAAGACGACGCCGGAAATAAAGTGGCAGATAAAACGTCCGAACATAGCCACTACCGTCCCCATCATTACATGTTCCTTGAAATAGCCGATTAAGCCAAGCGCAATAAAGGGCAGCGGATAGTCAAACAGCACCTGCAGCGGATGAAGCACATACGGGTCCAAGACCAGCGTAATGATGCCGTAGAGAAAACCGGCTAAAAAGCCGACTTCCGGTCCATAAAAGAGCGCTAAGAGCAAAATAGGCGCCATACTGCCCAGCGTGATGCTGCCTCCCTGCGGCAGATGGTAGAGCCGGAACACTTTCAAGACCGTCGCCAGCGCGAGCATCATGCCGATATTGGCCATCACACGCGGCGTTAAAGGGACTTTTCGCATGCGAAGACTTGCTAAAATCAATAATATAAGCCCCGCAAGCGTAAGCAGCGATGTGGGATGAGCCGTCAATTCCGTCAGATTTTTCGTTAAGGTTGCCGCGTCAATCATATTTTCTCCCCCTTTTATCAATAAAAAAAACCACGACCCGAAAAGAGTCCTGGCAAAAACGGCAGGCTTCCCTTCGCTGGCATTATCCAGATCAGGTGTAAGGGTTAATGAGGCAACGTCTCATCTCTCAGCCCTGGCGGGCACCCCTAGCAATACGCGTATTTAGTTTGTCCTAATCATATTATACTCCGCACAACTTGACAAGCATCCCAGGAAAAATAGATGCCCAGCCAACCGCTTTCTACCTGAAAGGCCGGTTTCTCGTCTTTTTCCGGCCGGTTGCAAAGCGTTGCCGGACGCGTCGGTTCGAGCAGCTCGGATGGAAGACTCCAATGTCCCCCCTTCATTTGCACACCGTTGCAAGGCCCGGCAAGCGGCAAAAGCGAGATCACTTCAGGCGCTTGCCAATCGATAATTTCAAACGACGCCGGTCCCGGCAATAAGACCAGCGCCTCCTGCTCATCCGCCATGATCCAGCCCCGTATGCCCCATTCCCTGCTCCAGATCAGACTGGTCGCGTTAGCCCAGGCATGGTCGAAACGTCCGCCAAACGCGCCGCTTACGATGACCGCTGCGCCATCGAACGTTTTTCCGGCCTCTTGTAAAACCAACTGCAAATCGGTCCAGTCCTTATCTTGCGGAAAGAGCGCCACACGGCTGCCCTGTTCTGAGGCCCATTGCCAGCCGGCAATCGTCCCGCTGTCCCGATCGCCAAGCAGTACTTCCGGAACGATGCCGGCCAGTCGGCAGGCATCTACGCCGCGATCGGCGCACCAGACATGACGCTGCACGCTGCAGCTCGTCAGCCATTCGCTTTGCGGCATCCGCCCGCCCGCTACCACCAGCAGCTGTTCTTGCCCCAAGGAAAATGAAAACCGCCCCGTCAACTGAGGCAGTCGTATGATCTGCTCATCTATCACGATCTGCTCCTTTTGCAAACTGAATCTCTCTATGATAAACTAAACCGGATACTATGAAACTGAGGTGAATTCTTTGCGCATGCATCTATCTGTCTTATTTCTTGCCGCCTGCCTTTTTTTCCTGCCAACCGCTTCGGCAAATGCCGCTTACTGGCTTAACGGCTCACCTGTCGAAAGCATCGACAGCGCCGCCTCCGAGCAGGATCTTAAAGAACTGACGCCGCAAAACGAGTGGTATGGTCGTTTTACCGATCACCCGGCCGGCTACAGCCTTTTGATTCCGTCCTCTTTACAGGAAGACTTCACTCTTTCGCCGGTGCGCAACGTCTTTTTTAATGATACGACGCGCATCGAGATCTACTATGACAATTTTTCCGGTACGGAAAACAACAGCCGCGATTATATTTCCTATGGAAATCGTTTCACGCTGAACACGAATGATCATACGGTTTTGGCGGAAGACTCACGCACGATCAACGGCTTGCGCGCACATATCCTGGAGTGGCAGCGTCGGCCACTGGCGCATATCGAGAACGACAAGCGTTATTATGCCAGCGCCGAATTCGTGAAAAACGCGAAAGAAGTCTATACGGTTTTCATCAAATCCAGTCAGCCGATTACAAACGCGCGCGAGATCTTCAGCAGTTTCCGCCTCGCTGCGCAGACAGGACGCGCGGTCTACAGCAAACCGCTGCTGCCGGCGCGCTCCGCAATGAACAAAGAAACGGCCGCACTCTTTCAATCCGTTTTCTCCGCCAAAGCGCTTTTAAGCTGGGGCATGTTTGAACCCTCGGCGCCGGAAACGATGTCCTATCTGACTGCGATCGAAGAAAAGCTTAACTATCCGCTTAATTTCATCATCCGTTACCACACGCTGGAAGAGAGACTCCCGCTGCGCGGTTTGCAACAGGCCTATGCTGCGGGCAAAGTTGTCGAGCTTACCTTCCAGTCGATCCGCCCCGGCAACGCGGTGGCAATGTCGGCGGCCAATTACCGTAAAGACAACGCCAGCACGATTTATGATATTCTCGACGGCAAGTACGACGCTTATCTCGATGAATATGCGCAAAGCCTGAAAGAATTCAACCATCCGATCCTCTTCCGTCTCAACAATGAGATGAACGGCGACTGGTGTTGGTACTCCGCCTATTTCACCAATAAGGATGCGGCTATGTACATCGCCCTTTGGCGCTATCTGCACGACCGTTTCCGCCAGGCTGGCGTCGATAACCTGATCTGGGTCTGGAATCCGCACGACGTATCAAGACCCGACTTCAAATGGAACCATGCACTCGTCTACTATCCGGGTGATGAATATGTCGACGTCGTCGGCATGACCGGCTACAATACCGGCACCTACTTTCCCGGTGAAACGTGGCGCGATTTTGACGATATTTACCGCCCCTTATATGCCGAGTACAGCCAAGTCTTCGATAAACCGTTCATGCTGACCGAATTTGCCGCCAGTTCGGTCGGCGGCGATAAGGCCGCCTGGACGCGCAACATGTTCCGCCAGATCCGCCAATATCCGAATATTAAATTGGCGATTTGGTGGAGCGGCATTGATTATGACAACAACGGGCAGCCCGGCCGTATCTATCTGCTGGATGAAGACGAAACGATGACCGAAGTCTTTCGCGACGGCTTCAAAGCTTTCCCACCCGTTAAGCTCAATATTCCCGCCGCAGAACCGAAGCCCGGCAACGCGAAATAAAAAATAAGCAGCCTGCCTATGCAGACTGCTCAGACCGTCGACAAAATGCACTTTACGCAAAGCGTAAGGTGCATTTTTCAATTTCAGTTATCCAATTTTCACTGCAAAAACGCAGTTTTTCGAAAAAACGTTGAAAAACAGGCGGTAATATACCCCTGCGTTTCTTCCAGGTCGCCAGTTTTTTCAGATTCATGCATGCAAAAGTAAGCGTCACCTGCATTTTCACTTTCTGCAGGCCACGCAGTTGCGTATAGCGCATTGCATGCTTTTCTTTTGCATCTGCAAAGACACGCTCAATTGTTTGCGAGCGCAATTTGTAAATATCGCGATATATCGGCATGTGCCGATACTCATCAGCAAGTTCCAGATAGGATTCCCATACATGCCTTTGGACTTGCTTTTGATGCGCTTTGCTCTGCGTGCATTGCTCTAAATGCGGACACACTTTGCATTGTTTTGCATCGCTTTTATATTCTTGATATCCTTCACGATTCGTCGTACTGTAGCCAAGCGCCTGGTTGCCAGGGCAAATCATGCATTCATAATATTCATCATATACGTATTCATATTTCTTGAAGAACCCTTCTTTTGTCATAGGACGCTTGTAGGGAACGACAGGAATTCGGCCACTGTCGATAATTTGTTTCATAATCCAGGGCGTTTTGTAGCCCGCATCGACGGCAACGGTTTCGGTTTCAGGGAAATAACTGACGACTCGTTCATACAGTTCATCAAACAATCGACTGTCATTAACATTGCCCGCTGCGACTTCGTATCCTAATATGAAGTTATGCCGGTCACAAGCCGTGTTGGTTACGTAGGCAAAGCATTTTTCATGCTCGCCTTTATGAAACAAGCCGCTTTCCGGATCCGTCGTACTTTGCGTGATGGTTTTACCTTGCGGCGGATTTTCATCGTCGTCTTTATCTTTTAACCGTTTCTTGCCATGGTTTTCGCGATCGGCTTGAATTTCCGCATTCAGTTCATCTTGATATTGCTTGGCCGGAATCGGCACAAACACTTTTGCGCTTTTCTTTTTGTTGGCTCGTGCTTTGATATGGGTTCCGTCAATGAATACGGAACTTGCATCAATGAAACCGCAGTTTACTGCTTCGTACAGGATGCGCATAAAGATCCGCTCAAACACATCGCTTCCTTGAAAACGCCGGGTATAATTCTTGCCGAAGGTTGAAAAGTGCGGGACTTTTTCGGTAAGGCCGTATCCGATAAACCAGCGGTAAGCCATATTTACTTCAATTTCTTTCATGGTTTGACGCATGCTACGAATGCCGAACAGGTATTGAATCAGTACGATCTTAAACAGACTCACCGGATCAATTCCTGGTTTGCCTCGTTCGGAGTCGCTATATAAACCGTCGACTTCGTCGTAGATGAAGCGAAAATCGATGGCTCGTTCAATGTCTCGTAATATATGATCTTTCGGTACTAAATCTTCTAAGCAGAAGAATTCAATTTGGCTTTGTTGACTTCGATCTTTTTTCTCGTACATAAAATCACTCCCGCTAATGATTTTATCATATCATTAGCGGGAGTGGAG
>NZ_JAUAOA010000036.1 GCF_030542965.1 Azotosporobacter soli | reverse complement strand
TGAAGTGACCCCAAAAAGTTAGACAACTATTTATTTTAAGCAGCCATAAGGGTTTGCTGCCTGTGTAGAGCGGGTGGCAAACCCTTTAACTTTGTCTTGATGCGTCGGTTGTTGTAGTAGTCGAGATAATCGATCAACTCCGACTTGAAATGTTCAACTGAGTCAAACTCCTGTAGATACAGAAGTTCACTCTTTAGTATTCCGAAGAAGTTTTCCATAACGGCATTATCCAGACAGTTCCCTTTTCGGCTCATACTTTGGGAAATGCCCTTTTCTTTGAGTGCGTGCCGATAGCGTTTGTGTTGGTATTGCCAGCCTTGATCTGAGTGAAGAATGAGATTCGAGTTGTTTGGAATCTTGGCAAATGCTTTATCCAGCATACGCAGTGCCATAGAGAGTGCCGGGCGATCTGAAATAACATAGCTGACAATGTCACGACTGCATAGATCCAGTATCGGTGACAGATACAGCTTCTGCCCAAATAACTTGAACTCTGTAACGTCAGTAACCCACTTCTGATTCGGTTTTGCAGCCTCGAAATTCCGTTCGAGAAGATTGAAAGCTATTTTGCCAACCTCGCCCTTGTAGGAGCAATATCTTTTCATCCGAACCCGACAGACGATACCCTGTTCTTTCATCAACCGTTGTACTGTCTTATGGTTAATGACATATCCGCGATTGTGCAGTTCATTCGTGATACGTCGATAGCCATAGCGACCTTTGTTTTCCGTGTAGATTGCAGTAATCTGTTCTTTAACCGCGCTATACTTATCAACTGCCGTACTTTTTTTCGCATAATAGTAATAGGTAGCGCGCGGCAGACTGGATACTTCAAGCAGCAGAGAAATCTTATGTTCATGCCTCAGTTCCCAAATCACTTGCGCCTTTTGCTTTGGCGTTCCTCTTCTAGAACCAAGGCCTTCAACTTTTTTAAATAGGCATTCTCCGCTCGCAGCCGTTGGACTTCAGCAAGTAAGTCTTCTTCTGTTTTTTTTGGTAACCCGATAGGACGACCTTTGCTTCCACGCCCTCGACGTTCTATGAAAAGTCCCTCAGGTCCCTCTTCCAGATAGATTCGTTCCCAGTTGGAGACACGCTTGTGACTACTTATACCAAATTGCAGTGCTATCTCGCGATAACTTAATTTCTCTCGATGCATTGTTTCTACAACATTTAGTTTAAATTCCCCAGTGTATTTTTGATTCGGTATCCCTTTTGGCATAAAATCACCCCCAAAGTTATTTTCAGTATACTATACTGTCTAACTTTGGGGGTGCAGTTCACTTGTCATTGTTAACGCTACTAAAAGTCGAATAGACAAAGGCAGGCATCACTTTGTATCTCTTGCACCGTTCCATCACCGCATCAAATGAGATGCCTTTATCAAAATCTAGCGCAAACAACGTTTGACCAAGCCAAGTATTATTGCGCCGATGTATCTCACCATTAGCATCTGCTTTAAAGTATGCGGGCGACCATGTTCTCCCATATGGTTGCGTCAAGTGTTTCGCAATACTATCAATACTTAAATCAGCTACGTATTTGGGCAATCGCCTACTGATCTCTGCCCGTTGCGCAATATTCGGTTTACAGGAAAAAGTCTCTTTATCCAAACACAGTTTAATCTTTAAAACCTCTTTCCTACACTCATAAAATAGCCACAACAACGCTTCGTTTCTTCATTCTTACAGATATCAACGCAATACATTCGCTTTCACACTTGCTCCACATCATCATTCTACTCTCCAAATATTCTTCGGTCAATATTAAAAACTTATATTTTATCACTATTATTAAACTTATTCAAACTTTAATAGTTATATTAAACTAGAGAATTATAAAGATATTGCCGGTATAAGTTATAATTAACCCAGTATTAGAATCATCATTGCTGTTTTTCAACGAATACGACGATTTTTATTCAATAATTGCATGTTTCAATTCTATTTTTGAATAGCAAAACAGACACACCCTGCTATCTATTTTATTTTGCAGTTACTATCGCAAAAAAGAGCAAGCATTTCTGCTTACTCTTTTTCATATCTCTCTGTTCACTTTTCCCTATAGTTTTATTACTGTCGCCTTACCTTTAATAGCTCCTAGCATATTGCTAATCGGTGAAGCCGTTTGATGAGCTTGTTGAATATCCGCTTCCAACAATGAAACATAGTTTCTCGTCTGCTCTAGCTTGCTATGCCCCATGATCTTCTGTAACGCGAATACACCCGTTTTAGAAGAGTTTCGCAGGAAGTACAAGGCAAAGGTATGTCTCAGATGATATGGCGTGATATTCGTGCCTATCTCCTTTGAATAGTTACGAAACCGATCTCGCAACTCTCCTGTCGTGATTTCCTCTCCTCGCCAACTACAAAATACATACTCGCTGTCCCATTCCTTATGCCGACAGTGGATCAGTCTTTTAATTGAAGAAACACAGATTGGCGAAAGTGGGACGGTTCTTTTCTGACGGGTTTTTGTAATGCTTTCGCGCAAATACAAGTATCCGTTACCAAAATCAAAATCCCCCAGCTTAATTTGCACCAACTCGTTCGGTCGCACCCCCGTATCCAAGAACAACACCATTGCCGTATAATCACGCAAACCTGCCCATGTCGCCTTGTTTGGCGCATCCAGCAATCTGCGGATAACCTCTTCGTTATGTTGTACGATACGACTTGTATGAGGCTTATACTTAACTGAAATGCAGGGATCATCACTTAGTTGCCCTTCCTCAACACAATATCGAAAGAAGCCCCTTATTGCTTGTAACTGCTTATTATAATGCTCGTTCCCCTTACCAGCTAGAAACTGTAGCACTTTTAGTTTTAACCCTTTCTCGGCTACCGTTCCATCGCAAAACGCAAGAAACTGTTTAAGCGTGTTTCTAATTGAGCCGACCGTGAACTTCGATACTTCTGCTTCCCGCATCAAAATAAATTCTTCCGCTAGCAATGCAAAGTCGAACTCCTGTTTTACCTTGAATAAAACGTCCTCATTTTTCTTTTTGAACATAAAAAAACCAGCCTCCCCTTATTGGGTACGCCGGTTAAAAAACATTGTCGCACACTTTCATCTTCCGCAATCGCTGTTATTCTCCCGTTTTCTAAGGTACGTTCAGCAAACTACTGACGACCCAACGCCATATTTTCATGCGTTTTTCGAGATAACACAGCGCGGTAAAGCCGCGCCAACACTATTTTCCTGGAGCGGGCAAAGGGATTCGAACCCTCGACCCACGGCTTGGGAAGCCGGTACTCTACCACTGAGCTACGCCCGCCCGTTCGTTGGCCTTCTGTCATGGTCGTCATAACAACCCGGCACCTGTTAATTATACCCAAGCTTGCGCCTAGCGTCAAGACGGGCAGGCGTAGCTGGCGATCCTTTGTTTGGCATAGCGGCCAAGTTCTTTGTCGTATTCGACGACGTGCTCGTCCATCCAACAGGTCAGGCACACCAGGAGGTCGGATACGCTTTCTCCGGCGGCGATCTTTTCGCGTATGATCCGCTGCCCTTCGTCCATCAGGCGTTTATGCTCTTGGCGGTGCTGTTCGTACTCTGGATAGCCGGCTTCTTTCATCCAGGTCTCTTCATTTCTAAAGTGCGTTTTTAATTGAAGCGTTATTTCATCCAACAGCAGCTGCCGCCGCTCTCCGTCCGGTTCCTTGATCCTTTGCAGCAGCAGGCAGGTGACGAGCGCCGCGATGCCGTCGAACAGCGCCTGATGTTCTCGGTCGATTTCAGCAATGTCGATCTTATATTCGTCGCGCCAACGCACCAAGCCCATAGTCCACCTCCCGCTCGCACTCCCGGCATTTTTAGGAAACTATCGCTTTAATAACGATTTTCATTTTTACCTGTTATTCGCACAGCGAATCTGCGCTGCACCTGGGCTTCCACTGCATTCTTCCGTGTCATTTCGCTCAACTGTCATGCAGTAAACGCTGCGAATGAATCGGCAATTCTCTAGCGTGCAAGCCGCGCACGGAGAAAGTCTGCCAGTTCCTTGTCGTAACCGCTCAGGTGTTTTTCAAAATACGCTTCAAATACCATCAGCCCTTCGCCCGGTGCTTGCGCATTGCCTTTGAAATAGCTTTCCGTAAACCATCTTGCACCGGACAGGATCCAGTGATGATCGAGGCAATGCTCCTGGGCATTCAAAGCGTCATGTTCTTTCATCCACTTTTCTTCCTGCGTGAAATGAGCCTGCAAACGCCGGTTCAGTTCCATTAAGCCGTTGTCGAATTCGAGCGTCCGCGTTATCCCTTCACCGCTTTTGGCAAAAAGTTCATTTACAATCTGCAACAGTGCCCGATGCTCGTCATCCATCCTTTGAAAGCCGGTATCGTAGTCTTCGCGCCATGGAATCGCATTCACGTTCACCGCTCCCTTATCTTTGCGTCTTTGTTTCACTAGTTCGCCGTTCTTCTTTAAATCCCTTCCATTTTTTCCCTCTTCTCTTTCTCTCAATAACAAAAGCGCGTTTTGAAAAATCCGCTCTTGCTATTCGCCCGCAGATGCGTAATAATCAAAAGGACTCTATTGTAGGTTGCCCATAGGAGGTATGGATTCTTGTTAGTACGAAAAGGTTGTTTTTTACTCTTATGCTTATTGGCGTTGTCGGTTCCAGTCGCCGCCGCGCCCGCAAAACAGACGCCCGTCCCTGCCAAGGCAGCGACGGTTGCCCCGCTGAGCAACAGCCAGTTCAGCGTTGCAAGCGACGCGGACACCGGCGAACAGTCCTTGCGCCTGACGCTCGACGCCGCAGCGCCGCTCGATACGGCCAGCCGCCTGAGCGCCCCCGACCTGCTGACGGTCGATGTAAGGGGCGCAACGCCCGGCGCTTTGAAGGGCGCGACGAAACTCGACGGCACGTTGGCCTCGACGCTGACAATCAGCGCGATGCCAAGCGGCAGCCGCCTCGAAATCCGTTTTCCGCAGCCGATTTCGGAACTGGATTATAAGGTCAGCGCCTTAACTGCCGCCGATGGTAAACCGGCTCAGCTCTTGATTGAGATCACGAAGCCGTCGGTTGCCGATCCGATCCCCTATACCGCAGGGCTGCGCGGCAAAGTGATCGCGCTCGACCCCGGTCACGGCGGCAGCGACGCAGGTGCGCACGGCAACGCAGGCGTCCAGGAAAAAGACGTAAATCTGGCCGTCGCCCGCAAGGTGGAAGCCTTACTGGAAAAAGAGGGCGCCATCGTCTGCATGACGCGCCAGACCGATATCGACGTTTATGGCCCGAACGCGAGCGGCGCACAGGAACTGGGTGCGCGTACCCGCTACGCCTCGTTCAATCAGGCCGACCTTTTTGTTTCGATCCATGCCAACTGGTTCGGCAATCCGGCGGTCGGCGGTACGGGCAGCTATTATTATCCGCGTTCCTATTATTCGAAACTGCTCGCGAAGCACCTGCAGCGCGGCATGGCGGTTGCCGACGGTCTGAAGGACCGGGGCATCTATTCGGCCAACTTCTATGTGCTTAAACATACGGACATGCCTTCCTGTCTGGTGGAACTGGCCTTTCTCTCCAACCCGCAGGAAGAGAAACTGCTTGATACGCCCGCCTTTCAGGACAAACTGGCGCTCGGCATTGTGAACGGCCTAAAGACGTTCTTTGTACAAGCGTCCCAACTGGCTAAGTAGAGTAAAAACGGGCTGTCTCGCAAGGTGAGTTCACCTTACGAGACAGCCCGTTCTCTTTGCGTTATTTTTGCAATGCGCTAAAGCGCTCCAGTACCCGGCGCAGGATGCGTTCCAGCATTTCGCTCGGCACCTTGCCGCCTTTTGCGTCACGCAGGTCGGTAAGCAGCCAGATCTTCGCCCCGGTCTTGTTGCTGGTCAGCGTACATTCGACGCCCGCATGGGCAATCGGTTCATAATGCGCCGGTATGATCCGGCTGCGCTCGATCGGTACCTGCACCCACTGGATCGTCGTATACGGCCTGCCGTTCGAATCGTATTGCACGACGCTCACCGGGGTGTTTTGGTAGTCGGTGTAATTCTCGATCGTGTCGGGCACGTACTGCTGCGTGTAGCCCCATTGGCGAATCTTGATCTCGAGTTTCGCTTCGCTTACTTTGAGCACTTGCTCGTTCCAGGCGGCCTGATATTTTTCCGGTTCGCTGTTTTTAAGGCCTTCGAGTTCGACCTGGGTCATCACGCCGATTCTTTTCAGGATCTGCTTTTCATTCAGCCATTGCGTCGTTGTGCCGGAATTGGCGGAAAACACGGCATCGCTCATATCCGCGATCTTTTTTTGCTCGATTTCTTCGAGTTTCACGCCTTCGTCTACGCTGAGCGAAACGGCGACCGTCTTCAAACTGGCGAACGGAAATCCTTTATCGCTCCATTCTTCTTTTCGCTCCTCTGCACTGCCGTATGACATCGCCAAACAAAATAGCAGGAGCGTGAGTAGCATGATTTTACGCATCGTCTCGTCCTCCTCTTTTTCTTAAGACTAATTTTCGAAAATCT
The DNA here is from genome assembly GCF_030542965.1 of Azotosporobacter soli. NCBI lineage: Bacteria > Bacillati > Bacillota > Negativicutes > Selenomonadales > Sporomusaceae > Azotosporobacter > Azotosporobacter soli. The sequence continues at coordinate 12,656 of NZ_JAUAOA010000036.1, read as the reverse complement.
TGTCATTATCTTTATATCATCTGGTCATCTTTAACGTAAACTACAATGGGAGTTTGTCTTTTTCTTCTTCCTGCAAAATATATTCGCGCATTACGACGAAAGTCCTGTAGGAATTTTCCACGTCCAACGCGAAATGAATAATGCTGCATCGTATGCGTTTTAGGCTGTGTACCTATTTAGCAAACGACTACGTTATGATGCGGCTGGGAGGTATCGTTTTGTTCTTTCGAATCACTGTCTTTCTTTTACTTGTTCTTAGCGCGCCGCTTGGCTTTTCGTCCTTGCTGCCGCTTTGCTCCGCCGCGCCGGCGCAACTGACCGCCAACCGCTTCGCGATTCACACGGACGCGGTCAGCGGCGATAAGAAGCTGCGCATCGTCTTGGATCTTACGGCGCCGCTCGAGGCGACCGCAAATCTGAGCGGCCAAACGCTGAGCATCGATCTGCCAGGCGCGTCGCTTTCGCTTGCGAACCGGCAAGGCCCGCTCGACGGCCGAATCGCGCTTAAGCAGACGCTGTCTACAACGCCCACCGGTTCTCGCCTGACGATTACACTGCCGGAGGCGATCGAAAGCGGCGATTTCAATCTCTTCACGCTCCCGGCAAACGCGGCGGCGGGCAAGCCGTTCCGCGTCGTTCTTGACATCAACGAACCGGCACAGCCGGCGCGCAGTTATCAGTTCACGCCGGGACTAAAGGGCAAGGTGATCGTGCTCGATCCCGGACACGGCGGCAGCGATCCCGGTGCGATCGGCCCGGCGGCGCAGGTCATGGAAAAGGACGTGACGCTTGCCATTTCGCTGAAAGTGAAGGATCTGCTGACCAAAGCGGGCTCTAACGTCATCCTGACGCGCAGCGACGACCGCGACGTATTCGGCCCGAATGCGAGCGGCGCCGACGAGCTGGGCGCACGCGCCGCAATCGGCAACCGCAACAATGCGGATGTTTTCATCGATATTCACGCGAATTCGTTCCGCGACCCTTCGGTCGGCGGAACGGCGACGTATTATTATGGTTCTTCGTCTTATTCGCGCCTCTTGGCACAAAGCGTGCAAAGCGCCGTGACGGCTTCGGACGGCTTGAGCGACCGCGGCGTCTATACCGCTAATTTCTATGTCCTGCGCCGCACGCTGATGCCTGCCGTATTGCTCGAAACCGCTTTTCTGACCAATCCATCCGAGGAAGCGTTGTTGAACAACCCGCAATTCCAACAGAAAGTCGCGCAGGGAATCGTCAACGGCATCACGAATTTCTTCAGTCAAGCCGCAACAACGGGGAGGTAGTCCTATGTCTCGCATTGTGTTCCTGCTCTTATTTTTACTCGCACCGCTCCTCTTCTCCGGCTGCAGCCAGGTCGAGCCGACAGCGCAGGAGACTTCTACGCCTTCAAGCACAGTCGCTGCCGTGCCGACGGCAACGGACGCCGCTTCGCTTGCGCCGGCCTCGCCCAGCGCGATTCCCGGCAAAAGCGTCATGCACCTAACGGTTTATCAGGCGGCCCGCGATGGCTTTTACCTGATCCCGGAGGTCCGCACCTCTGCCAGAAACGACATTCCGGCTCAGACGGCGCTGGAGCTGTTGGCAAGTGGTCCGAAGGATTCCCAACTGGTTCCGGTGATGCCGGTCGGCGTCAAGCTCCGCAGCCTGGCGATCAAGGATCATATCGCGTACGCCAATTTCAACGATAAGCTAGTCACAAACAATTCCGGCGGCTCCAGTCAGGAAATCCTGCTCGTGGCTGCGATCGTGAACACGCTGACCGAGTTCCCCAGCATCGAGCAGGTGCAGATCCTGATCGAAGGCCAAGCGCGCGCGACGCTAGCCGGACACGTCGACATCAGCGTGCCCCTCTCCCGTTCGGAAAGCATCATCCGTCAGCCGTAAATAAGGAAGGGTGTGCAGCACAAAATAATTTTTGCTGCACACCCTTCCTTCCGTCTCCTTCGATTCCTTCGTTCTGGTCAGCCCCGCAGCCGTGGTTTTTAGAGAACGTTTAGGGCGAGTACCGCCAGGCAGGTTGAAATGGACAAATTCGTCAGCACTCGCGGCATGGACGCCGCGAGCGGACACTGCGCCTGGATGGCGCATGGTGTCTGGAATGCTGACGGATGCAGGCTATTTCGGCCATGCCTGGCACGAAGCCCTTGTGTTATGGAAAAACCACGGTTGCGGATAAAGCTAACGCAATCCATTAATCGCATTTCTTCCAAATTTATTTTGCCAAGTTCAAATACGAATAAAGGGAGTGTCTTGAAATCGGTGAAAATCCGATTTCAAGACACTCCCTTTATGATTACTTATGTCCCTGTTCATATAAAAAATCTTTGGCCCGTTCAAACCAGCGTACGGTTTCATCGCTGCCGACGATGACCAGTTCGCGTTCCTTGTCCCGATACTTCACCGTGCCGACAAAGGCGATCTTACCGTTTCGCATCACGAGCTGCGGTTCGAACGTCATCTTGTATTGCAATAACTCGAGCAACACTTTGCCGTCTTCGATCCGCATCTCATACTCTTCACCGGATGGCGTTCTGCCGATGATTTTTTCCATAAACTGAACACCTCTTTGCGCTCTTCTTCGCCCGTTCGGCTTGCCTTGCTTAAACGATATCATACAAAGCTACGCCAGGCAAAGTTAAAAAACTTATTTTTCACTCTTTTTTCTTTTAAAATCCTTTAGCGCCCGAAAGAGCAGCGCGCCCCTTTGCAGCCAGCGTGATTCGCCGCCTGAAAAAAACATTTGCTCCGGCTGAGCGGCAGATAGACGCGCAGCATTTCCTTCAGCAGTTGGCTGCCGACCAGGACCGCGGTCCGTACGCTCTGCTTACAGCAGGCCGGTCCGCCGCTGTTGGCGATCGCGGCGACGGCAGTCTGGCTCGCGCGCATCGTCAGACTGCGTTCGATATCCTGCTCGCAATGCGCATGAAAGAGGATGCTGACGACGATCCCGACGCCAAGGCCCGCGCCGCACGCACCTAAATAGGCGCAGGCGCAAGGCGGGATCTGGCGAACGCGCCGAATGCCTTCGCGAATGTCTTCTTCGTCGATCGAACGAACTTCGCCGCCCGGCAAGGGAATCGCGCCGTAATTTTTTAACGCGGTAAGCAACGCCACCACCGGCAGCGCATAATGTTCATTGCCGTTTTGCAGCAACATCGTCTCGCGCAGCAGACTTTCGGCGATCGCCATCGGGTCCTGGCTTGTCAGCGTCAGCGCATAACCGGCCAGAAGCGAATAGTACTCCTGTTCATGGCAGCCTTCGCAAACATAATGCCCGGACGTGCAAACGACATTCGCCACTTCCTGTAAGCCGCAGACACGGCAGACGACCGGACTCTGCGCAGAGCCGTACTGCAGTGTCGTGCCGCAGATCTGGCAGCGTCCGCTTCCGTCATTTTGCTGCGGCCGCCTTTTTTCTTCGTACATGGCGCGTTCACGCTCCTTCCTATTCGACGCCTTTCGCCTGCTGCAAAAACTGCTGCAGCACTTCTTGCAGCTCATCCTGGCGAAACGGCTTAGCGATGTAGTGATCCATCCCGGCCGCGAGGCATTTTTCGCGGTCGCCTTTCATCGCATCGGCGGTCAGCGCGATAATGGGCACTCGTTTCCCGCCGTTTTCCAACTGCCGGATGCAGCGTGTAGCCGCCAGTCCGTCCATTTCCGGCATATGCAGATCCATGAAAATCAGGTCGTACTGATTCTGCCGGTATTTGACCAACGCGTCCGCGCCGTTCTTTGCCTTCGTGACCTGAAGGCCCTGTTTGCTGAGAAACGTCGTGATGATCATCATGTTCACCGGTTCATCCTCGGCAACCAGCACCCGCCCCGACCATTTCAGCTGCCTTGCTTCGCCTTCTTGCGCCTGTCGTTTCGCCAGCTCTTCGTTCTTGTCGAGCGCCGCCAACGCGCGGTACAATTCATGCATCCGCACCGGCTTCATCAGATAGCGGCTGACGCCGCTTTGACGGCAGCGTTCGTTTTGCTGGCTGTCAAACGTCGACGAGAGCAACAGCACCTCCGGCTTTAACGAAAGCGAACTTTGCTGGATTCGCTCGGCCACCTGCCAGCCGTCCATTTCAGGCATTTGAACGTCCAGTAAAAGGAGCTCGAACGGCCGCCCTTCAGCGATCCCCTGCTCCAGTAGCGCGAGTGCTGTTTGCCCTTCTTCGCAAAGCGTGACCTGCATACCCCAGTACTCCAGCATATCTTTGAGAATCCTTCGGTTCGTCGCATTGTCATCGACCACCAGGATACGCTGCACCGCCAGTTCCTTTTCGGGTTTGCTCTGCTCTTCTCTTTCCGCCGCCTCCGGCACAAGCAATGGTAGATGCACGTTGAACTGGCTGCCCTTGCCGCTTTGGCTGCTCACTTTAATTTCACCGCCCATCAGTTTGACCAGATTGCGCGAAATCGTCAAGCCCAGTCCTGTTCCGCCGTAGCGTCGCGTCATTGAACCATCCGCTTGGGTAAAGCCTTCGAAGATCATTTCCTGCTTCTCTGCGGCAATGCCGATGCCGGTATCCGCAACGCCAAAGACCAGCGGCAGTACGCCTATCGCTTCCTCCCGCGCGGCATCATCTCTTTTTACCGAGACGATAATTTCGCCGCGGCTGGTGAATTTTACGGCATTGCCGATCAGGTTGACCAATACCTGCCGAATGCGGATCGGATCTCCGATTACAAAACGCGGCAGCGTCGGATCGATTTCCAACAGCAATTCAATCTTTTTTTCCTGGCATTTCAAGTTGAAGATCGTCATCTCTTTTTCGACCAGTTCACGCCAGTCGAAGGCGATATCCTCCAATTCGAGTTTGCCCGCTTCGATCTTGGAAAAATCGAGAATGTCATTGAGGATATCGAGCAGTGCGAACGCGGAATGCTGCACATTATCGAGATATTCGCGCTGCAGTTCGCTCAGCTGCGTCGCCAGCGCCAATTCGGTCATGCCGACGATCCCATTCATCGGCGTGCGTATCTCATGGCTCATATTCGCCAGGAACTCACTCTTAGCGCGATTGGCCGCTTCCGCCGCTTCCTTCGCCTCGCGCAGCGCTTCCTCGTATTGCTTGCGCTCGCTGATGTCCTGCGAGAGGCCCGCCGTTCCGACGACTTCGCCCTTTTCGTTGAAGATCGGCGTCTTATAGGTGACATACCAATTCTCATTCAACTGTTCTTCGACCTGTTTTCGCTGACGACTTGCCATGACCTCGATGTCTTCTTCCCGGTAACGCGCGGCCAGCGGCGAGCGCCAGACTTCAAAATCGGTCTTGCCGATGATTTCGTCGATCGGCAGGGCGCATAAACGAGAGTGCTCCGTATTGACCATTTCATAATAACCGTCTTTGTCTTTCAGCCAGGCCGCCGAGGGCAGATTGTCGAGGATGGCCTGCTGCTTCGTCCGGTACCGTTCCAGCTCCATCTGCGTCTCTTTGCGCGCGGTGATGTCATTGGCAATAAAGAGGATCAACGGCCGTTCCCGGCTGCCGAACGTCGCCGTCTGCAAATCCAGCCAGCATTCGCGCCCGTATGACGTCACGATATACAACTCCTGACGCTGCGCACCTTCCTCAAACGTTTTTTCGGCCAGCGCCAAGAGACCGAATTCTTTCCAGGACTCGATCGTACGAAAGTTCTGCTGCAGGACATCGCTGCGCCGCGCACCGATGATCGCGGCAATCGCATCATTGGCAAGCAAACATTCGCCTTCCCAGCTGTAGGCCGCAATACCGACCGTCGCTGCGGCCATCATATTCTTTTGGAATTCCAGCGCTTCCAACAGACTGCGTTCCGCTTCCTTGCCGCGACTGATGTCTTCATAGATAAAGAAACGGCCCCAATAATGATCCTGCGCATCGCGAATCTGCGTCGAGTAGCGCCGGATCACCCGTCCATCGTTGAGCACCACTTCGTCTTCGAGGATTTCCCGGTTTTCTTCCTGCTGCAAGCGTTTCAGACTCATCTGGAACGCTTCCGCTTCGGCTACCTTGCTCAGGCAAAAACTGGTCAGATCCTTATTGCGCAAGATGCCTGCCGACATCGCGTCCGCCAGTTCCTCCATCCGCCAGATCTCGCAGAACTTCTGGTTGAAGTACAGAATATGGTCATTGTGCGTATTGACGACATAGAAGCCGAGCGGCGAACTGGTCGCCATCTGACTGAGCAAACTCTGGCTCCAACGCAGCGTTTCCTCAGTCGCCTTGCGTTCGCTGATGTCGCGCGCCAATCCGACTACGCCGAAAATAACGCCCGCCTGATCCTTGAGCGGCGCTTTGAGCGTCTCGATCACGACGCTGCTGCCGTCGGATGCTTCTTCGCGACTTTCGAAGATCATCGCCTTACCGCTCTCGATAACCTGCTGGTCTTGCTGTTTGAAGACTTCGCCCCGTTTGCCGGGATTGGTTTCCGTATCGCTCAGACCGACCACCTCTTCTTTGCGCATTTTGAGGCGTTCGGCAAAGACCGTGTTGCAGCCCAAATAACAACCATCCAAGTCTTTGAAAAAAACCATGTCCGGCATCGAATCGAGCAGACTGGTAAGACGCGCGGTCTGTTCGCGCAGCTCTTCCTGTACCTGGCGCTGTTCCGTCATATCGACAAACGTCATCAGCAAGTATTTCTCGCCCACCAGATCGATGCAGTCCGCTGAAAAAGAGCCGTAGCGCGGTGAGCCGTCCTTCGCATAGGCGGTCAGTTCCTGATTGCGGATGCTGCATTTCTTCTCGAGCTGATCTACGAATGCCGCTCGGAGCTCTTTGCTTGTGATCAGACCCAGGTCGAGGCTCGAACGGCCGATCGCCTCTTCACGCAGATAACCGAAGACATTGCAGAAGGCTTCATTCACTTCCAGATAACGGCTGTTGCCGAGGCAGCTGATTGCCATCGCCGAGGAGCTGGCTTCAAACGCCTTATGGAATTTGCTTCGTTCCAGCTCCAGTTCACTGATGTCTTTGCAAATGACGAACACGACTTCTTCATTACTCCACTCGCCGCGCACGACGCGGCACTCCACCGAAATGGGATGGCCGTCCGTATTGATTAGCTTGGTCTGGCCGCCCTGCTGCTTGTCATGCATCACGTCCTGGAACAATTGATCCGCACGCTCTTGCTCTTCCGGCGGAAAAAGATTCAGCATGTGCAGCGTCTGCAGTTCGTTTTGCGCATAGCCCATCTTTTGCAGCGCGGTTTCATTGGCGAATTGAAGTTCACCGTCTTCGCGCAGCACGAAGACCATGTCGTCGATCCCGTTGAAAAAACGGCGAAAGTTACGTTCCTTCTCTCTCAATAGCGCTTCGGCTTTTTTGCGTTCGCTGAAATCGATCTGCGTTCCGATCATGCGCAACGCATGCCCGGACGCATCGCGCGCTACGACCATGCCTCGGTTGCAAACCCATTTGTAACTGCCGTCTTTGCAGCGCAAGCGGTATTCCGCTTCGTACTGCGCTTCTTCGCCCGCCAAGTGTTTTTCCAGCTTTGCCTGCACCCGCTGCCAATCTTCCGGATGAACGCGTTTCTTCCATTCCTCGACGCGCCCCGCCATTTCTTCGGGCTGATAGCCTAAGACGCTTTTCCAGGCATTACTGAAGAAAACATCGCCGCTTTGCACATCCCAGTCCCAAACGCCGCTGCCGCTGCCATCGAGCGCGAATTGCCAGCGCTGTTCGCTTTCGATCAAGTCTTTTTCAATTTCTTTTCTGCGGTTTATATCGATCAAGTAGCCCTGGTAGTGATCGACTTTGGTCGGTTCTTCGCAAAGCGCCATGATGCAGGCATAAAACCAGCGGTACTCGCCGCTGCCGCAGCGCAAGCGCATTTCCTGCTGGAAGTGCAGCTCGCATTCATCCTGGTAGCGTTTAATTTCTAAATCGATCGCTTCCCGTTCCTCCGGATGAATCAATTCGCGAAAACACTGTTCCTGCGCAACAAAAAGCTTGCTGTCCCAGCCCATGACCTGCGCAATATTCGGCGAGACATACTCGATTGGCCAGCCCACTTGGGCTTTCCACTTAAATACGACGACGGGGCCATCGATAAACCGCGTCCGCTCTTCCGCCAGGTGAGCTTCCGCCTGCACCCGTTGTGTGATATCGCGATAACTGCCGACCCTGCCGACAATCCGTCCGTCCGCTTCCTGCAAAGGGCGCGTCACCCGTTCGATTACCCGTCCGTCTTTTAATTCCAAGCGAACGGTTTTTTCTCTTTTTTCACCGCTTTTTGCTTCTTTGTTCAGCGGAAAATATTCTTTGTCGCTGCGCACCATGCTTTTGACTCTTTCCACGATCCTATCGGGATTTCCGTCCGCGGAAATTTCTTCGCCGACTTGCCAGATATCTAAAAAGCGCTGATTGCAGCGAATAACAAAACCGGCCTGATCGACTACCATCAGTCCATCGGCCGTAGATTCCAAGATCGCCGAGAGCAAAAGCAGCGATTGATGCAGTTCGTCTACCGACTGCCCCGCTGCGTCTTCCTGCTCGCTGCCTCGTTCTTTTGTCCAGCCGTCCATTTTCATTTATTTCACCTCTTTACGGCTTGATTCCGTTTTACATTCCCCTACTTCCAAATATTCGCTTTTTCCCATTAACTTCCTTCATTGAGTGAAAAAGAAAGGCGTCTCAAAAACAGCCGTCGCTTTTTTGAGACACCTTCTTTTTGCGTCCTTTGCCGGAATTCTCTTTTAGCGTTTAAAGCGTTCTACGATCTGCTGCAGGTTTTGCGCCAGCGAGGAAAGGTTTTCGGCATTGAGCGTGATTTCGCGCATGCCTGTCGCCTGTTGCTGCGCGGAGCTCGCGACCGTCTCGGAATTAGCCGACGTCTGATGCGCGACCACGCTGATATTCTCCACGCTCGCGACCATAACCTGCGTTCCCTTTGCCGTCTCACTGATCGAGCGGGCAATCTGATCCGTACCGTTTTGCACGACTTCCATCTTTTCGATGATGCTTTCAAAGCCCTGTTGCGTCAAAATGGCCGATTCTTTCCCCTTATTGACTTCCTGGCTGCTCTTTTGCACCGAGCTGACCGCGACGTGGATCTGCTCACCCATCGCCTGAATGATTTCGGCGATGTTCTGCGTCGCCTGCGAGCTTTGCTCGGCAAGCTTGCGCACTTCATCCGCGACCACCGCAAAGCCGCGCCCGGCTTCGCCTGCTCGCGCCGCCTCGATCGCCGCATTCAGCGCCAATAAATTCGTCTGACCGGCAATCTGATCGATAACGCCGACGATGCCCTTGATTTTTTCCGAGCCCTGCGCCAGTTCTTCCGCGACCTCATTGATCTCGCCCATCGTTTGGCTGATTGCTTCATTCTGCCGAACTACGCGTTTCAGCATATCCATGCCCTGCGCGGCTTCGCGCACCGCGGTCTGCGTGCTGTTGTTGACCTCCGCCGCTCCGGCGCTGATCTGTTCGGATCCGGCCGAGACTTCTTCCAGCGTGGCCGAAATATTGCTGATGCTGTCCGCATTCTTTGTCGAGCCGCTGGCGATTTCATTAATGCTCGCGGCGACCTGGTCGACGGCGCGCAGTTGTTCATCGACCGCGGCGCTCAGTTCATGGCTTGATGCGGCCAGTTGTTCGCTGCTGCTGCCCAGCTGATCGACAAACTCGCGCAGTGAGCGTCGCATTTCATTCGCCACCATCCCCATATCCCCCAGCTCATCATTTCTGGTCACGACCAGATCGCTGCCGGTCAGGTCAAGTCCGCCGACCTGACGCAGGCTTGTGCCAACCCGGTTCATGCGTACCGCCATATTGCGGCTGTACCATGTTACCAGCGCAATAACGATTGCGATCGTAACCAGGCTTAACGTCAGCGCCAAATTGCTGTTGCGCCGCGACGATTCGAGCACGGCTAAGCCTTCGCGATCCAATACTTTTTGCTGTACTTCAGCCAACTTATTGTACCCTGCATCGGTGTCCACCACCATTTGGCGTCCTTCCGACGTCATCGCCAGCCAATTCGGCGCATTGGCCTTGCGCGCCGGTATCAGCCGTTTGTCGGCATATTCAATGTAATCACTGATCGCTTTGGCCAGTTTTTCGCCGTCGCTCTTTATTTCTGCTTCCTGGCTGGTGCGGTTATATTCTTGCACCATCTCTAAACTTTTTGCGATGCTGTCCCGATAGCCCTTTTCATAGGTAGCCATCCCGTCCGGATAAAAGAGAAAGCCCCGCATATTGAGCAATGCCCGCGTAAACTCCGTATGACCGTTTTTCAACAAAACCAGGCGCGGAGCCGTACTGTTGACGATGTTTTCCGCCTCCAGGCCCGCCTGTTTGAATTGAAACAACGTGTAACCTAAAATCATCAGCAGCAATGCAGCGACCAATGTGAACATGCCTGCCAGTTGCATCGCAATCGGGAAGCGGCTTTTCTCCATGTTCTCAACCCCTTATTCTCCGATTTGGTCTTTCACTACTTCCATTTTAACCCAAATGCGCTTTTCAGACAATTGTTTTTCCAATTTTCACGCATTTCCTAGTCTGAAAAAGCAGGCTGTTTAAAGCCTGCTTTTCGCTTATATTTTAAATTGTTCCACTACGCTTTTCAAGTCACCTGCCATTTGCTGCAGACGCTCTGCGTTGTTGCTGATCTCATGCATGCGCGCGCTTTGTTCTTCCGCCGATGCGGCGACCATCTGGCAGTTCGCCGACGTCTCTTCCGCCACGGCGTTGATGTTTTCAACATTGCCGACCATCAGCTGCGAACCTTTGGCCATTTCATCAACGGTTCCCGCGATCTGCTCGATGCCGTTCTTTACGTCCTGCAACTTATCGACAATCGCGCTAAAGCCCTGTTTGCTCGAGGCGGCGGCATTCTTACCCCGTTCCACCTGTTGATTGGCTTTGCCGACGGTATTGACCGCTGCCGTGATCTCATCGCCCATACCGGTGATGATCTCGACGATGTCCTTCGTCGCCTGCTCGCTTTGTTCCGCCAACTTGCGCACTTCCTCGGCCACGACCGCAAAGCCCCGACCGGCCTCACCGGCCCGTGCCGCTTCGATCGCCGCATTGAGCGCCAAGAGGTTCGTCTGTCCGGCAATGCTGCCGATCACATCGATGATCCCTTTGATCTTATCCGAGCCGCTGGCGAGATTTTGCGTCACCGTATTGATCTCCGCCATCGCTTCCGAAATGAATTCATTTTGCTTGACGACGCTGTCCAAGAGCTCCATGCCGGTTGCCGCTTCGTCGACCGCGACGTTCGTGCCCATGCTGACCTGCGCCGAACTGGCAGCCGCTTCTTCCGAACTGGCCGACAATTGCTGCAGCGTCGAGGAAATGTTCGTGATATTCTCAACGTTGTGCGATGCGCCGCCGGCAATCTGCGTCGCATTGTCCGCAACCGACTCCACCGCCTGTAGCTGTTGATCCACCGCGACGCTAAGGCTGCGGCTCGATTCGCCAAGGATCTGGCTGGTATTGCCGACCTTGGCAACGAATTCTTTCAGCGCTCTGCGCATCGTAATAATGGTATTCGCCATGTCGCCGATCTCGTCATTGCGCGTCGGATGGCGATCCTGCCCGCGCAGATCGAGATGGCCGACTTCTTCCAAGGTGTCACAAACGTTTTTAAGGCGCTTGGCCATGTTGTTGCTGTACCAGAAGCCGTAGGCCAGCGCGGCCAAAACGATCAGCAGGCTGGCCAGCATCGCCAGATTCGTCATCCGCTCCGCCGACTCAAAGAGCGATGTGCCTTTGTCTGTGAGATATTTCTTTTGCAGTTCCGCGGTCTTGACATACTGCTGGTTCAGTTCATCCGCCAATTTCCGACCTTCGCCCAGCAGCGTCGTCAGCTGCGGATCGTTGGCCTTCTTCGCGGCGATGATCTTCTCGACCAGTGCAGCATAATCGGTCAGCTGCTTTTCCAGTTTAGCGCCTTCCACTTTTGTATCCTGCATCGTCGAAGTCGCATTATACGCCTTGATCACGCTGATGCTCTTCTGGATGTTTTCACGCGCTTCCTGTTCGTAGGCCGGAGCGCCGTAAAGCAAAAAGCCTCTTACGCCATTTAAGGTGTTGGCAAATTCTAACTGCGCCTCTCTGACCTGCATGACCCGGTTCGCCGTGTGCTTGACGATGTCATTGGCCCCTTTGCCGACGACGTTCAGTTCGAACAAGCCAAAACTGAGGACGGCCAGGAGAGCTACAATGATAATGCTCACCATCATCATCAATTGCATGCGTAAAGGAAATCTCGTTTTAGCCATTTCGTTCACTCTCTTTCTTTTCGTTCTATTTCTACACCATGCTATTAATTTTACCATTTATCGAGCTAAGTCCTGCTTTTGTGACAAAAGTCATCGTTATTTAACTATTTTAAGTAAAACAGCAAAAAAAATCCCATGCCCGAAGGCATGAGATATTGTTGTTGGTGACCCGTAGGAGAATCGAACTCCTGTTCCAGCCGTGAAAGGGCCGTGTCTTAACCGCTTGACCAACGGGCCGTGAATGGTGACCCACGATGGACTCGAACCATCGACACCCTGATTAAAAGTCAGGTGCTCTACCAACTGAGCTAGTAGGTCCTAAAATAGAAAACTCGGCAAGATCGCCCAGCGTGCAGCGCGTAATGCCGAAGTTATAAACAAGTGGTGCCACAGGGCGGAATCGAACCGTCGACACGAGGATTTTCAGTCCTCTGCTCTACCGACT
>NZ_JAUAOA010000035.1 GCF_030542965.1 Azotosporobacter soli | reverse complement strand
ACAAACCGTTCGACTTGCATGTGTTAGGCACGCCGCCAGCGTTCGTCCTGAGCCAGGATCAAACTCTCCATAAAATTATGAAGAAGCTTCATCAGCTCTTTATAACAAAAACATATTGTTTGTTGAGTCATCATCACCAAAGCGATGACGTCTCCGCACATCTGGCTTTTCATTCTTTTCCACATTGTTCAGTTTTCAAGGAGCACCGTCGTTTTGCGACTTGTTTATAATATCACAACATTTCTGTCGTTGTCAACACTTCTTCGCTTTTTCTTATTTAAAAGCTGGTTGTATTGATACTAACTGTAAAGATTACATTTTTTCTTGTCCATGAAAAAAAGTCATCGCTTAGGATGACTTTTTTTATTACCATTTATCCCCGCTCCAACAACGCCACAGATTCCACATGAAAAGTCTGCGGAAACATATCAACCGGTTGGATTTTTGCAGTTTTGTAGCCCTGTTCGGCGAGAATTGCAAGATCGCGGGCCAGCGAGGCCGGGTTGCAGGACACGTAGACGATGCGCTCAGGCTGCATCGCGGCGAACATTTCCAAAACCGGTTGAGCGCAGCCGGCGCGGGGGGGGTCGACGACGATCACATCGGGGCGCACGCCGCTTTTGACCAACTTCGGCAGCGTCTCGACGACGTCGCCGACTTGGAACAGCGCGTTACTCACGTCGTTCTCCTGCGCGTTCTTGTTCGCGTCACGAATCGCGGCTTCGACGATTTCAAAGCCGTAGACTTTAGCCGCTTTTTGCGCGAGGAAAAGTGAAATTGTTCCAGTGCCGCAGTAGGCATCGATTACCGTTTCACTGCCGCTTAAGTTCGCATATTCAAGTGCAGTCTCATACAAGCGCAGCGCCTGTTTCGTGTTGACCTGGAAAAATGAATGCGGCGATACCGAAAAAGTCAACGGACCGAGTGATTCCTTCAGCATGTCCCGCCCCCATAGCGTACGGTTTTCCGTCCCCAGCACAACATTGGTCTGGCGGTCATTAATGTTTTGCACAATGCCAACTAACTCCGGCGCGACTTCACGCAGCAACTTGACTAACTCCTGCTCTTTAGGCAAAACTGCTCCGCTCGTTACGATGACTGCAAGCGCTTCACCTGTCGCATTACCGCTGCGGCCCATCACATGACGAAGTACACCTCGCCCACTTTCCTCATTATATACCTCAACTTTGAAACGATCCGCATATTGCTTCACCGCTTGCGCAATTCTATCGTTAACTGATCGCTGAATGAGGCAACTCTCGATGTCAATCACTCGATGACTACCTGCTGCGTAGCAACCGCATAGCGTCTTCTTCCCATCTTTGCCGATTGGAAACTGCATCTTGTTGCGATAGTTCCATTCATCGGCCGCGCCGAGCACCTCGAATACTGGAACACTGTCTAACTTACCAATCCTCGCCACCGCCGCAACAACCATGTCACGTTTGACATTAAGCTGTCCCACATAGTTCAAATGCTGCAACTGGCAGCCGCCGCATTGATAGTAGACGGGACAAGGAGGCTTGCGCCTATTGACGGATTCTTTCAGTACTTTTTGTAGACGTCCAATCGCATACGTCTTTTTGACCTTTTCAATCCGTACGCGTACTGTTTCTTGTGGTAGTGCATACGGTACAAATACGGTAAAGCCTTGATATTTCCCCACGCCTTCGCCACTGTGCCCCAGTCCGCTGATTTCAATTTCATATTCTCGTTCTTTGACGACTGGGATAATTTTTTCGCTCATCTTCTACTTCCTTTCACGACTTTCACACAGTAACGGAACTCTAAGCACTGCATAGTAAGAGCTGTCTCTAGCGCACCACTTGCGCAATAGAGACAGCTCTTTTTTATGATTCGCTTTTTCCGTTGCTTTCAGAAGCCTTGCCCAAACTTATAAAGTTATCCGTATACTCTTTTAATTGACGATTAACCCGGTAATGAATTGACTCTTCTGGATACGTGTCAAGCTGTGCATCATAGACCCCAGCTGGCACATCTGTTAGTATTTCAATTCCCTCATCGATTGTTCTGACTGCATAAATATGGAATCGACCTTCCTTAACTGCGACGACCACTTCATCATTAACAGCTAGTTCATCGACATTTTGATGTGGGATCATTACACCCTGCTCCCCTGTTAGCCCCTGCAGTTTACAAATATTAAAAAAGCCTTCTACTTTCTCCGTCACGCCGCCAATTGGCTGAATCTCACCTTTTTGGTTAATCGACCCCGTCACTGCAATGAATTGCTTAATCGGCACATCTGCCAAGCTTGAGAGGATCGCATACAATTCGGTACTAGAGGCGCTGTCGCCATCAACACCGTCATACATTTGTTCGAAAGTCAGACTGGCCGTCAACGTCAACGGCTGCTTCTGTGCATATTTCTTCCCAAGATACCCACTTAAAATCAATATTCCTTTACTATGACTTGTCCCGCTCATTTTGGTTTCACGCTCAATATTTACAACGCCTGCGCGACCCATATAGGTATTTGCCGTTATTCGCGATGGTTTGCCAAACATGTATTCGCCCACCGCCAATACAGCCAGACCGTTGACTTGGCCGCTCACTCGTCCTGCAGTATCCACGAGAATTTTACCATCGGCAAACATTTCATGCAAGTGTTCTTCATATTTGTTTGAGCGATATTTTTTTTCTTCAAACGCCTGTACAACATGGCGTGCGCTAACCACAGCGCTTTCCTCCATCGTTGCCCAAACATTGGCTTCGCAAAGAACTTTAACAATTTCATTGAATCGTGTCGTCAGCTTTCGCTGACTGCCAGCCATACGACAAGAGTATTCGACGGTTTTGGCAACCGCACTGCGGTCGAACTCTTTTAGTCCCTTGTTCTTCACCGTAGCGCCGACAAAGCCAGCCATTTTTTGCACATTTTCCGGCGTGTTTTCCATATGCGTCTCAAAATCGGCATGAATTTTAAATAATTTGCGGAAATCCTCGTCGTAATTATACATCAGGTAATAGAGTTGAGGATTGCCGATCAGGATTATTTTTACATCGATTGGGATTGGTTGCGGTTTCAAAGAGGCCATCGCCACCATGCCATATTGTTCGCTCAAATTCTCCACGAACAATTTGCGTGTTTTCAGCACACGTTTTAGAGCTTCCCATGCGCCGATATTCGAAAGCACATCCTTTGCATTCAGAATCAGATAACCGCCATTGGCTTTATGGATGGCTCCAGCCTTAATCATCGTGAAATCGGTACTCACCATGCCCATCCGTGTTTCGTATTCCACCCGACCAACCAAGTTATAATAAGTCGGATTCGATTCAACAACAACTGGAGCACCCGCTAACTCCCGATTGTCGACCAACAGATTTACCTTGTATTTTTCTTTTAAGTTGTCATGACCACTTTTTTTAAACATCGCAAGTGGATTGGCTTGATCTTCTTCCGTCGCCGGCGTCTTAAAATCATTGATGTTTTTGACGACGTCTTCTTTGACAGCCTCTAAGTATTCCACTACTGGCAAATAATCCTGATATTTTTCCTTTATTTCATCAATCAGATTACCTGCAGCAAACAAGCCTACTTTTGCATCAAGTTTACGGATTTCCTCACGCAGCTCTCTTTCCAGTTCCTGCATTTTACGCACGACTTCCATCGCTTTTTCATGCACGACTAACATATTGTCTTCGATTTTATCGCGCTCTTCTTTCTCGAGGGCTTGAAAGTCTTCCGGCGTAAGTCCCTTGCCCTCAACCATCGGCACACCAATGAAGCCTGTGGTTGACCATTGCGGCATAATGCCAAACTCGGTAGCTGTTGCGTTAAACGTTTCTATAATCATCGCCCGTCGCTCTTGAAAGATTTTAACGATATTGTTTTTCGCATGATCATAATCATCACTGCTGAAGATCTTCGCAACATCAGTCTTTATATCGTCAATCAGCTCTTCCATATCCTGCGCAAAAAGATGACCGGAACCGACTGGAAGCAGCAACGCTAACGGCTGCCCATGATTTTTGAAGTTATTGACATAACACCAGTCACCAGGTGCTTTCTCTTTAGTCGCGATTCGATTGACTGCCGCTTTGGCATAGGTCATCTTTCCAGTTCCGACCAAACCTGAAATGAAGATATTATAACCTTGGTTCTTCGTAAACAAACCAAATTCGACGGCTTTCACTGCACGTTTCTGACCGATCATCACATTAAGCGGCGCTACTGTTTCTGTAGTTTCAAATTCAAACTGACTTTCATCACAATGAAAACAAAGTTTTTCGACTGGCAGTTCAGGATAGTTGGTCATGACCTCACTCCCCTATACCCAATTTACAAAGCACACTCAATCCGTTCTTCTGTTATTTTATTCCTTCTACTTTGTTGATAAAATTCCTTTATCCCCTAATAAAAAAGCTGTCTTAAGCAAGTTAGTTTACCTGCATTAAGACAGCTCTTCATCTATCCCAGTCTCTCGACTAGCAATTTGTTAACCATTTCCGGATTTGCTCGTCCTTTGGTTTGCTTCATAATTTGACCTACCAGAAATCCGATCGCTTTTTGCTTGCCGGCTTTGTAGTCTTCGACCGATTGCGGGTTCGCCGCAATCACCGCATCGACGATCGCGACGATTTCCGAGACGTCGCTGATTTGCACCAGACCTTTTTCTTTTACGATCATTTCCGGATCTTTGCCGCTCGCCCACATTTCTTCAAATACGGTCTTCGCAATTTTTCCAGAAATTGTACCTTTGTCGATCAATTGTAGCATGTGCGCGAGCGCAAGCGGCTTGACCGGACAATCGGCAACCGAAACGTTTTCGTTGTTCAGATGCTTCGACACTTCGCCCATCAGCCAATTAGCGGCGGTTTTTGCATCCGCGCCTTCGGCGACGACCGCGTCGAAATAGTCGGCCATCGCACGGCTAGCGGTGATCACGCCGGCGTCGTATTCGGACAGGCCGCACTGTTCGCTCAGGCGTTTTTGCCGCGCGTCCGGCAGTTCCGGCAGCGAGTCGCGCACGCTGTCGACGAATTCTTTCGCAACCATGATCGGCACCAGATCCGGTTCCGGGAAGAAACGGTAATCGTGCGCCTGCTCTTTGCTGCGCATCGACACGGTAATGCCGCGCGCTTCGTCCCACGAACGAGTTTCCTGGATGACCTTGCCGCCGTCGTCAAGCAGCTCGGCCTGCCGCAGTTCTTCGTATTCCAGACCGCGCTGCACCGAACGGAACGAGTTCACGTTCTTCAGCTCGGCTTTTGTGCCGAATTCGCTCGCGCCGACCGGGCGCAGCGAAATGTTGGCGTCGCAGCGCAGGCTGCCTTCTTCCATTTTGCAGTCCGATACGTCAATGTATTCGAGAATTGATTTCAGTTTTTCCAGATAGGCCTTCGCCTCTTCCGGCGAGCGCAGATCGGGCTCGGACACGATTTCGAGTAGCGGCACGCCGGTCCGGTTGTAGTCGACCAACGCATAATCGGAATCGGTAATGCTGTTGCCAGCGTGCACCAGCTTGCCGGCATCCTCTTCCATATGAATCCGCGTAATGCCGATCCGTTTCTTCACGCCGTTCACTTCAATGTCGAGATGGCCTTTCAATGCGATCGGCAGGTCTTGTTGCGACGTTTGAAAGTTTTTCGGCAGATCCGGGTAGTAGTAGTTTTTGCGATCGAACTTGCTGAACGGCAGAATTTCGCAGTTCAACGCCAATCCGGCGCGCACCGCGTATTCTATGACCTTTTCATTGACGACCGGCAGTACGCCCGGCAGACCGAGGCAGACCGGGCAAACGTTGGTGTTTTGCTCCGAGCCGAACTGCGTGCTGCAGCCGCAGAATATTTTCGAATGGGTTTTCAGTTCCGTATGAACTTCCAAACCGATGACTGTTTCGTAAGCCATTATTTCCCCTCCCCAAGCGGCGCGCGACGTGCGGCAAAATCATGTTCCTGTTCGTAGGCATAGGCGGCGCGCAGGATCGTTTCTTCGCCCAGCGGCTTGCCGATGATTTGCATGCCAACCGGCATTCCGCCTGCGAAACCGCACGGCAGCGAGATAGCCGGTACACCGGCCAGATTGACCGGAATCGTGCAAACGTCCTGCAGGTACATCGCCAGCGGATCACTGCTCTTTTCGCCCAGCTTGAACGCCGTCGTCGGCGCAGTCGGCGTAACCAGCACGTCGACATCAGCAAACGCCCGATCGAAATCGCGCTTAACCAGGCTGCGCACCTTCAGCGCGCGCAGATAGTACGCATCGTAGTAACCGGAGCTCAGCGCGTAGGTGCCGAGCATGATCCGGCGTTTGACTTCGTCGCCGAACGCTTCGCTGCGCGTCGTCTTGTACATGCTGACGATATCGTTGCCTTCGCCGCGATAGCCGTAGCTGACGCCGTCATAGCGGGCCAGGTTGGAGCTGGCTTCGGCCGGCGCAATCATGTAATAGGCCGACAGCGCATACTGCGTATGCGGCATCGAGACTTCCTTATATTCGGCGCCCAGCGCAACCAATTGATCGATCGCCTGATAGATCGCCTTTTCGACGTCAGCGTCCATGCCGCTGACGAAGTATTCTTTCGGCAGACCGATTTTCAGGCCTTTGATGTCGCGCGTCAGCGCTTTAGTGTAATCGGGGCAGTCCGCCGCAATCGACGTCGAGTCTTTCGCATCGTAGCCGCAGATTGCATTCATCACCAGCGCGCTGTCGGTAACGGTGCGCGTGATCGGACCGATTTGATCGAGCGACGACGCATAGGCCACCAGACCGTAGCGCGACACACGGCCGTATGTCGGTTTCAAGCCGACGGTGCCGCAATACGCGGCCGGCTGGCGGATCGATCCGCCAGTATCCGAGCCGAGCGCCCAGACTGCTTCGCCGGCGGCAACCGCCGCAGCCGAGCCGCCGCTCGAACCGCCCGGAACCGCAGCCAGATCCCAAGGGTTATGCGTCGGATGATAGCCGGAATTCTCGGTCGAACCGCCCATCGCAAATTCGTCCATGTTGGCCTTGCCGACCATTACCGCATCCTGTGCGGCCAGTTTTTCGATAACGGTCGCATCATACGGCGGAACGAACTTGTCGAGTATTTTCGACGCGCAGGATGTGCGCGTTCCTTTGGTACAAATGTTGTCTTTGATTGCGCCAGGAATGCCGGCCAACGGCGAAATCGCATCGCCACGTTTGATCTTCGCATCGACCGCACGCGCCTGTTCCAGCGCGATTTCCGGCGTCAGCGTCAGATAGGCTTTGACCGACGCTTCGACCGCGTCGATGCGTTTGAGCACATCCTGCGTCAATTCTTCGGCTGAAATTTGTTTATTGCTGAGCGCTGCATGCAACGCTTCGATTGTTTGCTGATGCAAATCCATATTCTGACCTCCTTACCCTTCGATGATCTTCGGAACTTTGAAATAGCCGTCTTCCTGCTCCGGCGCGTTGCTGAGCGCCAGTTCGCGCGATAGCGACGGTTTGCATTCGTCTTTGCGCATTACGTTTTTCAACGGCAGCACATGCGCCGTCGGTTCGACGCCTTCGACGTCGACTTGGTTCAAGACCTGCGCATATTCCAAAATGGCATCCATCTGGCCGGTAAAGCGGTCCAGTTCGGCGTCGGAAAACTCCAGCCGCGAAAGCAGCGCCACATTTTCAACATCCTGTCGTGTAATCTTCACAATCTCACCATCCATTCATAAAATGCATATGTCCTCTATTATATCATAAATCTTAATCATTCTCATCGTTTGATAAGAAACGTAGTAACCGTCAGTCCGTCCTTTTTATTCTTCAGCCAGCAGTTTGCGCAGATCGTCTTCGCTCAGCACCGGAATGCCGAGATCGTTGGCTTTGTCCAGCTTGCTGCCGGCTTCCGCACCGGCTACGACATACGTCGTCTTGCGACTGACCGAGCCGGTCACTTTACCGCCGGCCTGTTCGATCAATGCGGCCGCTTCGCTGCGCGACAGCGTCGGCAGCGTGCCGGTCAATACGACAACTGCACCGGCCAACGCCTGACTGCCTGATTCAGCCGCCTGCGCCCTCTCCTGCTCCAGCTTGACGCCAGCGGCGGCCAACGCTTCAATATGCCGTCGGTTCTCGTCCTGCTGAAAAAACGCCAACAGGCTGTCGGCCATTTTATCGCCGATTTCGTCAATCGCCAATAATTCTTCGCGCGTCGCAGTCAGCAGCCGTTCCATCGAACCGAGCGCCTTTGCAATGCTGGCCGCCGCTTTCGCGCCGATATGCCGGATACCGAGACCGAACAAGACGCGCGCCAGTCCGGCCTGTTTGCTCGCTTCAATCGCCGCCAGCAAATTCGTCGCCGATTTTTCACCGAACCGTTCCAGCGCTGCCACATCTTCCAGCTTCAAACGATACAGGTCGGCCGCCTGTCCAATCAGTCCGCCTGCGAGCAACGACTGGATCACCGCGGGACCGAGGCCGTCAATATTCAACGCATTGCGCGAGACGAAATGCGTCAGCCCTTCGCGCAGCAGCGCCGGACAACAGCGGTTCATACAGCGGCAGGCCGCCTCGCCCGCTTGCCGTTCGACCGCGCTGCCGCACTCTGGACAATTTTCCGGCATCGCAAACGGCGTTTCATCACCCCTGCGTTTTTCGATCAACACCTGCACGACTTCCGGAATGATTTCACCGGCCTTATGAATGATCACGCGATCGCCAATCCGGATGTCCTTATCTCGAATATAGTCTTCGTTATGCAACGTGGCGCGACTGACGGTGCTGCCGGCAAGCCGGACCGGAGTCAGCGCCGCCGTCGGCGTCAGTACGCCGGTCCGGCCGACGCCGATCAGAATGTCTTCGACAGTCGTTTCGGCCTGCTCGGCCGGAAACTTGTAGGCGATCGCCCAGCGCGGATCTTTCGCCGTATAGCCAAGCTCGTCCTGCAGTGCCAGCGAATCGACTTTGATCACGAGTCCATCGATTTCGTACGGCAGTTCGTGGCGCCGTTCCTGCCACTGTTCGCACCAAGCGATTACCTCGTCAATGTCCGATAGCACGCGATGTTGATCGTTGACCTTAAAGCCGAGCTGCGCCAGCAATTTATAAATTTCGGACTGCGTGACGGCAGCTACGCCGTCGCGCACGCCGATCCCGTGAACAAACAGGTCCAGAGTGCGTTCGGCGGTGATTTTCGAATCAAGCTGTCGCAACGATCCGGCCGCCGCATTGCGAGGATTGGCGAACAGCGCTTCTTCCGCTTCGCTGCGTTCTTCATTGAGGCGTTCAAACGCCGCCTTCGGCATGTACACTTCGCCTCGCACTTCAAGGCGCGGCGGCACATTATCGCCGTGCAGCAACAGCGGAATCGAGCGGATGGTTCGCAGATTCGCCGTCACCTCTTCGCCGACATAGCCGTCGCCGCGTGTCGCGCCCCAGACTAGGCGTCCGTTTTCATACAACAGATTGATCGCCAGCCCATCAATCTTCAGTTCAACCAGATATTCAACCGCGCTGCGGCCGAGAGCGCCGAGCACGCGCTGATCGAACGCGCGCAATTCTTCTTCGTTGAATGCGTTTCCCAAACTGCGCAGCGGCGTAAGATGCGTCGCTTTTTCAAAGCCGACCGCCAATCCGCCACCGACGCGCTGCGTCGGCGAGTCGAGCGTGATGAATTCGGGATGCGTCGCCTCCAACTCGATCAGCCGCCGCAGCGCACTGTCGTATTCGGCGTCGCTGACTTCCGGCCGATCGAGCACGTAATAGAGGTGACTGTGGTAATGCAGCCAGCGCCTCAATTCGTCGATGTCTTTTTTCACGGTCATTGCGTTCCTGCCTCCTCCTTACACCTTTTGCAGCGGAGCAAACTTAGCCAGCAAATGTTTGATCCCCTGGCCGGGGAATGCAATGCTCAATTCCTGATTTTCGCCACTGCCGCGCAAGCCGACAATCGTGCCAACACCCCATTTTGCATGCTGCACTTTATCGGCCATGCTCCAATTCGTCGCAGCCACGGCCTTGCTTGGCATAGTGACGCCCGGCCGCAGCGTCGGCGCCGCCGAATGTTGCTTTGGCCCGCTGCGCTGTGGCGCAACGACGGTCGGCGCATTGCGAAATGCCGTTCCGGCCATGCCCGTTCCCGGCCGTGCGCCGATCGGTTGTCCAGCTCGTGGCGGCGCAACGCGCATGCCGACCCGTTCGAGCATCGACGGCGGAATTTCCTCGAGAAAACGCGACGCGGGATACATCACGGTTCGTCCGAACACATTACGCGAACGCGCATAGCTCAAAAACAGCTTGCGCCGCGCACGTGTGATTCCGACATAGCAAATCCGGCGTTCTTCTTCAATTTCTTCTGGATTCATCAATGTCCGAGAATGAGGGAAGAGGCCTTCCTCCATTCCAGCCAGAAATACTACGGGAAATTCAAGGCCTTTTGCCGAATGCAACGTCATCATCGTCACTCGACTCTCGCCTAAATCCGCCTGATCAATGTCTGACACCAGTGCGACTTGACTCAAAAAGTTTTCCAATGTCTCTTCCATCTCACCCAGCGCAAAATCCTTGGCCACACTGACAAATTCCTTCAAGTTTTCAATACGCGCCGCATCTTGCGGATCATCGCTGCGTTCCAGTTCATCCCAATAACCCGATTGCTTAATCACCCGATCGACCAGATCCACAACGGGAATATCGCTCATGACGCTGATCCACTGAAAGATCAGTTCCGCTAAACTCTCGAGCGGCTTACGCACGCGCGCCGTCAATCCTTCCACAATATCCGGATTACTGATTACATCGAATAAGGACATTTCATTCGCCGCAGCATACGCCAACAGTTTCGCCACAGTCGTATCGCCAATGCCGCGTCGCGGCACGTTCAAAATACGTTGCAGACTCAAATTATCATTCGGATTAAATACCACACGCAAATATCCAAGAATGTCTTTTACCTCTTTACGGTCATAGAACTTTAGACCGCCGACCATGGTATACGGAATGCCGCATTTCATGAAATTTTCTTCAAGAACTCGTGATTGTGCATTCGTACGGTACAGAACAGCCAGTTCACCATATTGTACATTGAACACCGTGTTCAAACGCATGATGTTTTCCGCAATGTGGCGGGCCTCTTGGCGTTCATCATCGGCCACAAACAGACCGATCGGTTCGCCGGCCGGGTTATCGGTCCACAGCTGTTTCGGGCGACGCGATGTGTTGTTTTCAATCACCGCATTGGCCGCGTCGAGAATCATTTGTGTAGAGCGATAATTTTGTTCCAGTTTAATGACCTTCGCATTGGGATAATCCTGCTCAAAATCAAGAATATTGCGGATATCTGCCCCGCGCCACGCATAAATGCTTTGATCCGCATCGCCGACGACGCAAAGGTTGCCATGCTTGCCCGCCAACAATTTAGCCAGTAAATATTGCGCCCGGTTGGTATCTTGGTATTCGTCGACCAACACATAGCGAAATTTCTCCTGGTATTTTTCCCTCACTATAGAATCACTTTGCAAAAGTTGCACCGCCAGCAACAGTAAATCATCAAAATCCAACGCATTGTTGTTGCGAAGCTTGCGCTGATATAACGCATAAACTTCAGCAATTTTTTGTGCATGGAAATAAGACGCTGAACGTGCAAATTCTTCCGCACTCTGCAGCACGTTTTTGGCATTCGAGATTGCCGCGAGGATACTGTTGGGCGGAAACTGCTTATCGTCAAGATTCAACTCTTTCAAGCACGATTTAATTACGGCCTGCATATCTCCCGTGTCGTAAATAACAAAATTCCGTTTATAACCCGGCAGATTTTCAATTTCCATGCGCAGCAAGCGCGCACAAAAGGAGTGAAAGGTTCCCAACCAGATGTCTCGCGCAACCGAGCCAACCATCTTAGTTACCCGCTCTTTCATTTCGGCAGCCGCCTTATTGGTAAATGTAATCGCCAATATATTGTATGGCGCAACTCCTTTTCCCAACAAATGTGCGATGCGGCATGTTAAAACCTTCGTCTTGCCAGAACCTGCTCCGGCCATAATCAGTAAAGGCCCGTCCAACTCGCGAACCGCTTCCGCTTGCGCTGGGTTAAGACCTTGAAAAATATCCTGTCCCATAAGTAGAGTCTCCTTCAATGCCTGGTTTCATTCATAAACAGATATATTTCGCTTTTTTTTTGCATTTTCCTGTTTCTACTTGTTTATAATTTGTATACAAAAGAGGGTTGCAGTTGCAACCCTCTTTTGGCTATTCCTCCAGTAGAATGTCTGTCTTGATCATCTCAATTTTGTTCGTTTCCAGCAGTTCCACGGCTTTCGCCATGTCACTCCTCTCTAGTTTGGCAGCCAACCCTTCGCAACTGCCGCTTAAATGGCGCGGGATTGGTATGAGCTCGACTTCAATCGCACGACTTTGCAGCAATCGTTTGGCGCGAAATGCATGATACACGGAAGCAAAAGTAATCACAGACTTACTCATCTGGCTCACGCCCCCCCTTCTTTTCAGGCTTTGCGAATTGTCACTTGCCAGGAACTTCCGGTTTCCAGAACAACCGTCTGACACCCTTGGCTACGGGCAAATTTCAAAATGTTTTCGCGCGGCGTCACTTCATCGACTAACACTTTCACTTCATCCTTGTACGCCAAAACTTCCTTCGTCCGAAGCAGCGGAATCGGACAGCTCAAGCCTCGCAAATCTAAGACTTCATTCATCCGTCATGCCCCCTCTTCAATCAGCGTTACTTTTTCCCGGCAAAAAATCCCGATGCCGCTGGTCAATACAATCCCCATGACCACTGCAATTTGTCCGTTGATGCTTACGCCCGCCGCAGATCCGGCCAGATTAAGTCCATGCGCAACACCTGCACCAGCCAGCATTCCCAATACGCAAGCCAAGGCGTCAACATTGCCTTCACCAGCCATAATTAATTGCCTCAGCGGACAACCGCCAGCCAGCGTCGCAGCCAGTCCAACCAGGAAAAGCCCCATAAAGTTCCAAACATGCATCGTATGTGCTAACGGTTGCGCTTCAAAACCAATTTTTAAAAAGCCAAAATACGCATTCGCAGCCAGCGCTGTAAGAAACATGATGCCATACACCTTGAGCAAATCCGTATCCTTAACCAGTAAATAATCTCTCAGCCCACCACTTAAGCACATGCGCACGCGTTGCGCCATCACGCCTGCAAGCAAGGCAATCAAAAAGCTCGCCGCCAATGGAGCATGCATTGAGCCTGGCCCTTTAGCGCTAAAATTCAAAAATGATGCATTCAGCGCAACAGCGCCAAGCAAGAATACAGCCAGTATAACCGGCAAATAGCCCGCTAAAGCTGCCGTATTCTCAATGTTTCGCGCCCGACCTAAATTGTAGCCGTTCTTCAGAAAATAAATTCCAAGCCAAATTCCGCCGGCGAAGCCAGCCAGTGCCGTAATCCCGTTGAGATCGCCGCCTGCCAAGCGCAAAATCGCCCGCAGCGGACAGCCAAGAAAGACCAGCGCTCCCAGCATCATTACCATGCCCAAAAAGAAACGCACCCCGGGATTAGAACCACCTCGCGGATTAAACTCGCCCCGTACGCGTGAAATGGCAAAAGCGCCGATAACCCAGCCAAGAATTTCCGGTCTCACATATTGAAGTAGCTGCACTTGATGAATACCTAGCGCTCCGGCAATATCTCGCAGTTGACAAGCGGCGCAAAAACCATAATTCCCCGGATTCCCCAGTTTGACTAACAGTACCGCACCCAAACCAAATACAATTCCTGTTGCGACGAGCAAACCCCATTGCATCGTAACTTCACCTCATAAATATTTTTTATTTATCATACCAAGATATATTCTATTATATTCCAGCAACTGTTGCCAAGAGGGAATTAGGCTTATACACAGAATTAAAGGTAAAGAGGTGAATTAACATGTCATACTTTCATTCTTTATCCGTCTTTGTCGCCGTAGCGGAAGAAAAAAGCTTTTCCGCTGCAGCTAAAAAACTGAATCTTACCCAACCGACCGTCTCTTTCCACATTGACAATTTAGAAAAAAAACTGGGTTGTCCGTTGTTCATTCGGACAGTAAAAGGCGTCAGCCTGACCGTTTACGGAAACGTCCTGTATGAAAGCGCGCAAAAATTAGAGGTAATTGCCAGCACGGCAGAAAATCACATCCGTGCCATGGCAGCAGGCTCTTCCGGTCATATTTCGATCGGATCAAGTACAATTCCCGGCGAATACATCCTGCCGCTTAGAATCAGTTCCTTTCTCGAACAGCATCCCGGTATTCGCATTTCGTTGCACGTCGACAACACCGATAACATTCTTGCAGCTTATGCACAAGGACGATATTCACTGGTAATCGTCGGTGCACGCCCTAAGGATCCTATTGTCAGCACGCCGCTGTGGCAAGATGAATTGGTCTTAGCCGCCCATCCTAATTTAGTCGCCAAACTCCCCTCCTCCCCTAGTCTCGAGGATATTTGCAGCTTGCCATTTCTACTCCGTGAATCGACTTCTGGCACGCAACAAGCCGCCCGTTCCGTAATGGATGAACTCGGCATCACTCCCGATACGCTGCACATTCCGTTTCAAACCAACGGAACCGAGGCCTATAAGACCGCTCTGGTGCAACAATGCGGCATCGGTTTCATCTCCAATCTAGCCATACAAAAAGAATTGGCAGATGGACGCTTACTCGCGCTCCCTCTGCCAATCGCCCGGCCGCACCGGACTTTTTACGGTATTTACGATGCGACACGCGCACCTTCTTGTCTTGAGTTATTTTGGCAATTCCTTAACCATCAAATTTAAAGCCGCACTGCTTCCGCTAATGGCGGTACCACCTGCTTCTTACGCGACATTACGCCCGGCAGATAGCAATCGCCGCTCTCACAGCTTTCGCCAAACGCTTTAACCAACAACTCTGTAGGCTGGCCGACATGAATCAAATGCGTGCCTTCTTCTAAAATATTGGTGATCAAGAGCAACGCCATGTCATACCCTTCCTTGGTGCAAACTCTCTTCATGGCCTCTTGTAAATCCGTTTTCATATCCAGCACTTCGCTGGCATCCATAACGGAAAGTTGCGCAATGACCATCCGATAGTTGCCGATTTGGAATTCTTTAGCATCATTGCCAACAATATCGGCTGCCGACATCCCCTTAACGCTGGCACCGGCTTTTAAAAGTTGCATCCCATACTCTTTTATATTGAGTCCAGCGATATCCGCCAGTTTTTCGGCAGTCTCCCGATCTTTCGCAGTACAGGTTGGCGATTTAAAGAGCACCGTATCCGATATGATTGCGGAAAGCAACACGCCGGCAATCTTTGGCGGAATGTGTATTCCGCGGTGCCAATGCATGTTAGAAACGATCGTTGCCGTACAGCCGACCGGTTCGTGCCGGATAAAAATTGGATCGCTTGTCTGTAAGCCGCCCAATCGATGATGATCAATGATCTCCACGATTTGGGCGTCTTCTATGCCTTCTACGGCTTGCGATCGTTCATTATGATCGACCAAAATAATTTTAGTCCGTTCCTGAATGATCAATTTGTCGCGAATGATCGCGCCAATCATCTTGCCATTTTCTACAACAGGATACACTCTAAAATTCGTATCCGCCATAATCGTCCGCACATCACTCAACAGATCAGTCGACTTAAACGCGGTAACTTTGTTTTTCATAACCAGCGAAACCGGTATACTCTGATTGACATAACGTGCGCAAGTATAGGTATCATGTTCTGCACGTATAATCACTGTGCCTTGTTTTCGCGCGGCGACTAACACTTCTTCAGTCACTAACGCGCCCCCGGTAATGATCATACACGCGACTTTGCATTGCAGACAGGCCATTTGAGCATTCGGTCGGTCGCTTACTAATGTCACATCACCCGGTTTAACGAACTTTTCAATTGTTTCATTGCTGCCAGCGGCAATACGCAGACGCCCGGTTATCTTATGATGCAAATTTTCCGCGCCAGCTAATAATATTCCATCGAGCACCCGCAAAAGCCCCGAAAAATCGACCCCCGATTGGCTCAAATCCTGCATTTCAATTTCTTCAAAATAACGTTTAGCCAAATCCCCTACTGATACTACGCCGACAACGCCTTTTCGCTCATCAACCACCGGCACTGACTTCACGCTATAGCGGTGCATCAGGCTTCCTAATTCACGCAACGTGTCGTCCGGTTTAATCGTAATGACATCCTCTGTCATTACTTCTTTCACACGCGGATATAAATCCTGGATCAACTCAGGTTTTTCCAAACCAAAATACTCCAAGACGAATTTTGTCTCTGCGTTAATTTTCCCTGCTCTTGCCGGTATAGCATGTTCACCCATTTCTTTTTTAAGATGGGCATAACCGATTGCCGAACATATGGAATCCGTGTCTGGGTTGCGATGTCCAATAACATAAATAGGGTTCATCTGTTCCTTCATTGTCATTCCTCCGCCTGCAGCATTTCTACTTTTCAACTGATATTTATGAACAGTTTATTATTTTACTTGATTTCAACCTTTTTGAATAGATGCTTTCGAGTATTTTCATACTCCTTCATTTCATATAAAACGCCGAATGCTTCCGCATTCGGCGTTTTATAACTTAATCCGACAAATTTAACATTCACTTTGCAATTTAAGCTGAGCGATCCCGTCGACCAATATGCCCTGCGGATTTTTGATCGCCCGTTGCGACTCGGCCCGGTAGACGCATTTGCCATTGAACCGTTCCTCATCTTTTATCGCGACATCGGCCGCAATAATCACCAGGTCAGCCGCGGCAACGTCTTTTGCCGCCAGTTTGTTTTCAATGCCAATCGCGCCCTGGGTCTCGACTTTGATCATATGCCCCAAGCCTTCGGCAGCTTTCTTGATCGCCGCGGCAGCCATATAGGTATGGGCAATTCCAGTCGGGCATGCGGTAACCGCTATGATATTCATTGTTGCACAACCTTTCACACTTTATCTAGGCACTCGCCCGCCAATCTTCTTCCGTCTGTTCGACGAGCGTCTTTTTTAACAGATTCACCAACAGCGCCGTCACAACGACTCCCGCCAGCACCGCGACGATAAACATCAGCGGATTGTCGACAACCGGCAACACGATCGGTCCGCCATGCGGCGCATGATCGCCGACATTGCCGAGCGCCGCAATCGCAGCCCCGACTGAGGATCCAACAACAATCGACGGTATGACCCGTAGCGGATCGCCTGCGGCAAACGGAATTGCCCCCTCGGTAATCCCGATCATCCCCATCGCGAGCGCACCGTAACCGGCTTCACGTTCCATTTCACTGTATTTTTTCGGCGCCAACAACGTCGCTAGGCCCATGCCGAGCGGCGGCACGCAAATAGCAACCGCGACCGGCCCCATGATCGTGTACACTCCTTCACCGATCATTGCCGCGCCAAACAAGAACGCCACTTTATTGATCGGCCCGCCCATATCAAACGCAATCATTGCACCCATCACGATTGCCAGCCCGACGGCGCTGCCTTGGCTCATCGCCTTTAAACCATTGGTCATCGTTTCCATCAATCCGGCAATCGGCGTGCCGATAACATAAATCATGAGACCCCCGACAACCAGCGATGTCAGTAACGGGATTACGAAGATTGGCATGATCGGCCGTAAATTGATCGGCACCGGCCAACTCTTGATCCAGCGCGCCGTATAGCCGGCCAAAAATCCGGCGACAATGCCGCCGAGAAACCCCGTCTTCAAGCTGGCGGCCAGTACGCCGCCAACCAGGCCGGGCGCGATGCCGGGTCGGTCCGCGATCCCATAGGCGATGAAGCCGGCCAGCACCGGTACCATCATACTAAAGGCCGCCACGCCAATTTCAAGCATGTTCTTATAGATCGGATTCGTCACCACGGCCCCTTTGCCCGCTTCGACGCCGCTTAGCGCGATCGCGGCTGCAATCAGTACGCCGCCAATAACAACGATCGGAATCATGTAAGAAACACCAGTCATCAAGTACTGCCGCATTTGTTTAAGTTCGTCCTTCATATCGCTCCCCCCTCCTCAACCATTTGCAATTTTTCCAAAATTTCCTCCGCCGTCTTTGCTGCCCGCAATTCTTCCACGAACCCCTCCTCCATCAGACTGACTGACAGTTTTGATAATATTTTCAAATGAACATTATCGACATTGTCTTCCGGCACGCCCAGCATAAATATCATATGAACCGATTTTCCATCATGCGCACCCCATTCAATACCGCGCCGCGAGCGGCCGAAGATAATCGTCGCCTGTTTTACCGCATCAGATTTGCCATGCGGTATCGCAATCCCGTTGCCAATTCCAGTGGAAAAACTTTGTTCGCGCTTCAGCACATCCGATTCATAGCCAGAAGCCGAGGTAACTCGTCCGGCCTGCCAAGCAATTTCAGCCAATTGCGCAATTGCGTTTTCTTTATTGACCGCATCCAGTTCTAAGACCATCAATTCTTTATTTATCAGCATCGCAATTCCTCCGGTCTTTTCTTTATCTTTTCCTTTTGTCAGTTCGGTAATCACCGCCTCCAATCGCTGCATGTCAGATCGCGTCAACAGCGGACTGATATGTACAACCGGCATTGCCGGCGTCAGCATCTCCAATGGTATCGTTGTGATGATCAGCTCGGCCTCCATTTGATCTTCGCGTTCCAACTCACTCAGTGAAATCACGCGGATAATCTCGAGTTCCCGAAAATAGCGATTCAACCGGGCCGCCAGCATTTGCGACGTTCCAATGCCGCTGCCGCATACGACAACTACGCGAATCAACCGTTTGTTTCGTTCGACCGCCGCCCCGATATGGAGCGCAATATAGCCGATTTCTTCATCCCCGATCCGTTTGCCAAGATGCTTGTCAAAGACCCTGCTGGCCATCCAGGCGACGCCGTACATATCAGGGTACGTTTCTTTGATTTCTTCCAGAATCGGATTCTTCAGGCTCATGCCGTAACGCACCCGGTTGATTGTCGGCCGCAGATGCAGCACCAAGCCATTGAGCAATTGTCGATCCTCTTCGAGCGCAATGCCCAGCACGCCCTGCGCGATCAGGATGATTTCCTTCGCCATCGCAACAGCCAGACTGTCTTCGGCTTCCAGCTCAAGCGCCACAATATCCGCCTGATTTTGCAGCCGTTTCGCACCGACGATATGCAGCAGGATATAGCCGACTTCAGAATCCGGCACCCTAACTAAAAAAACAGTTTCAATCCCGTCGGCAATCTGCTTGGCAACCGGATATTCCGGCTTTTGCCGCAACGATTCCAGCAGTGATTCCGGCATGTTGATATCCTTATTCTGGTGCAGGCGCTGAATTGCAATCGCAATATGAATGATCAGTCCTGTATAGGCCTCATCAGAAAAGCTAATCCCCGTTGTTTCTTCGGCCTGACATATGATCCGTTCCAGTTTTCCATAATCCAATTCCACCAGCAACTTCAGCTTCAGTAGCGTCTTATGGTCGACGCGGCCAAATTTTTCCTCTTCCAGAATTTTCCGCAGTTCATCGCTTTCTTTCAGTTCCGCCAACAATCCGGCAACGGCATGACGCCAGTTTTCCTCGCCGCCTTCGATTTGCACGCCATAATTAGGCCGGCTCAATAAGAGCAGCGAATAATGGTTCAGCCATTTTTCCACGCCAGCCATGTCCTTGTGAATCGTCACCCGACTGACAAACAATTCATCCGCCAATTCCTGCATTGTCATCTGTTTTCCATTGAGCAGTAGCCTCTTGATGATGTACGACTGCCGTCCCTGCGGCGAGTCCGGCGCCAACGATTGCGGCAGATGACGCAGCCGCTCGACCAGCGTCAGTTTATCGGCCGCCGCGCCGGCTACGAATACGCCGCGCCCCGGCTTCTTTTCCAGCTGCAATCCATGCTCCGCCATCAATTGCGTCACCGCAGACAGATCGTTGCGGATTGTCTTGTTCGATACTTGCAGTCGTTCGGCAATCGTATCTATTTTCAGCGGACCGGCTGCCGTCAGCAACATCCGTGAAATATCTCCCATACGTTTTTCCACCAGCCGCCTCCTCAATTGTGGTAATCACTTTACTTTTTATTGATTGTATTTTTCTGACATCTTCATTCTACTCATTAGCTACAAGTTGTTCAAGTAACTCTTTCTACCGTATTACTGCGGCAATTCAATACTATTATTAAACAGGTTGACGAAACGATCGTTATCTTGGAAAATAAGACTATGTTAATCACGCAATAGCCAACCGGTTTAGAAAGGAATCCTCATATGAAAAAACAACCGCAACGCCTCATTCTGCCGCAGGCTTATTTCAGCCGTCTGTGCCGGGCAATCATCGAATTTGACATGATCCAGGCCGATGATCGAATCCTGATCGGCTTTTCCGGCGGCAAGGACAGCACTTTCCTCTTATATGCGCTGGCTTGCCTGCGCCAATATGCCAAAAAATCTTTTACGCTAGCTGCATTTACAATGGACCCAATGTTCACAACCGATTTTGATACAGCCTTGCTGCAGAGTTTTTGCCGTAGCCTCGACATTCCTTTTTATACCGACAAAGTCGATATCGCCGGCATCATCGCCGCACAAGACGGCAAAGACCCCTGTTTCAGCTGTTCCTTCTTCCGGCGCGGCGCGATTAACCGTTTTGCCACGGAAAACGGCTATAACAAAGTTGCCTATGCGCATCACCACGATGACGCCGTTGAAACCTTCTTCATGGGCCTCCTACATTCCGGCCAGCTAAAAACCTTCAGCCCCGTCACACACCTGACTCGCTCCGGCCTGTCCGTAATCCGGCCGCTGATTTATTTCCGCGAACATGAATTGAAAAGCGCGACATCCATCCACGGTTTTACGCCGATCCCCAGTCCTTGCCCACTCGACGGACACACCAAGCGTCAGGATATCAAGGAACTTATCGAAAAAATGGGCCAGGAGTCTCCAACCCTCTATTCACACCTGTCCGCGGCTATGCGGCAAAAAGAGACCATGCAGCTCTGGCCGGAAGAACTGTCCCGCGACGCATTAAAGCAAAAACATATCGACTTCTGGCGGAAAATAAAAAATGGACCAGCAAATTAATTGCTGGTCCATTTCAGACCGTCGACAAAATGCACTTTACGCAAAGCGTAAGGTGCATTTTTCAATTTCAGTTATCCAATTTTCACTGCAAAAACGCAGTTTTTCGAAAAAACGTTGAAAAACAGGCGGTAATATACCCCTGCGTTTCTTCCAGGTCGCCAGTTTTTTCAGATTCATGCATGCAAAAGTAAGCGTCACCTGCATTTTCACTTTCTGCAGGCCACGCAGTTGCGTATAGCGCATTGCATGCTTTTCTTTTGCATCTGCAAAGACACGCTCAATTGTTTGCGAGCGCAATTTGTAAATATCGCGATATATCGGCATGTGCCGATACTCATCAGCAAGTTCCAGATAGGATTCCCATACATGCCTTTGGACTTGCTTTTGATGCGCTTTGCTCTGCGTGCATTGCTCTAAATGCGGACACACTTTGCATTGTTTTGCATCGCTTTTATATTCTTGATATCCTTCACGATTCGTCGTACTGTAGCCAAGCGCCTGGTTGCCAGGGCAAATCATGCATTCATAATATTCATCATATACGTATTCATATTTCTTGAAGAACCCTTCTTTTGTCATAGGACGCTTGTAGGGAACGACAGGAATTCGGCCACTGTCGATAATTTGTTTCATAATCCAGGGCGTTTTGTAGCCCGCATCGACGGCAACGGTTTCGGTTTCAGGGAAATAACTGACGACTCGTTCATACAGTTCATCAAACAATCGACTGTCATTAACATTGCCCGCTGCGACTTCGTATCCTAATATGAAGTTATGCCGGTCACAAGCCGTGTTGGTTACGTAGGCAAAGCATTTTTCATGCTCGCCTTTATGAAACAAGCCGCTTTCCGGATCCGTCGTACTTTGCGTGATGGTTTTACCTTGCGGCGGATTTTCATCGTCGTCTTTATCTTTTAACCGTTTCTTGCCATGGTTTTCGCGATCGGCTTGAATTTCCGCATTCAGTTCATCTTGATATTGCTTGGCCGGAATCGGCACAAACACTTTTGCGCTTTTCTTTTTGTTGGCTCGTGCTTTGATATGGGTTCCGTCAATGAATACGGAACTTGCATCAATGAAACCGCAGTTTACTGCTTCGTACAGGATGCGCATAAAGATCCGCTCAAACACATCGCTTCCTTGAAAACGCCGGGTATAATTCTTGCCGAAGGTTGAAAAGTGCGGGACTTTTTCGGTAAGGCCGTATCCGATAAACCAGCGGTAAGCCATATTTACTTCAATTTCTTTCATGGTTTGACGCATGCTACGAATGCCGAACAGGTATTGAATCAGTACGATCTTAAACAGACTCACCGGATCAATTCCTGGTTTGCCTCGTTCGGAGTCGCTATATAAACCGTCGACTTCGTCGTAGATGAAGCGAAAATCGATGGCTCGTTCAATGTCTCGTAATATATGATCTTTCGGTACTAAATCTTCTAAGCAGAAGAATTCAATTTGGCTTTGTTGACTTCGATCTTTTTTCTCGTACATAAAATCACTCCCGCTAATGATTTTATCATATCATTAGCGGGAGTGGAG
>NZ_JAUAOA010000034.1 GCF_030542965.1 Azotosporobacter soli | reverse complement strand
TGAACTGAACCAGAAACAACGTACATAAAATAAAACGCCCAGAAGTAGAATAGCTTTAAATTACGCAAACTGGCATCGTTTTTCATACGGTGTCAGTTTTGTTTTTAGTTGAATGCGTTCAAAATTATAAAAATAGATATACTCATCGATAACCTCGTTAGCCTCTGCAAATGTTTTGAGATGTATTCTCGAAATGCATTCTGCTTTCAAAATACTAAAAAAGTTTTCAGCTAATGCGTTATCATAACAATTTCCTCGCCTTGACATGGACGGTGTAATACCATACTCTTTAGTTAGGTTAAAATACCCCTGTGAAGTGTATTGAAACCCTTGGTCACTATGGAGTTGCAGCTCTGTAGTGACTTTTTCCTTTTTCATGGCAGTTCGAATTGTTTCAAGAACTAAATTTACAGTTTGTTCTGTTCCTGTTTTATAAGCAATAATACTGCGATCAAACGCATCGCGTATCATTGATAAATACAGGATTCCTTGGAGTGTATGGATGTATGAAATGTCGGTAACCCATTTCTGATTCGGCGCAGTTGCTTCAAAATCACGATTGAGTAGATTTTCATATTTATGAAGTTGTTGCTGCATTCTCTTGTATTTTTTACGTCGGCGAATTTGAGATAATAAATTATATTTGCTCATTAAGCGAAGAACGGTTTTCGGATCAATAAATATATTTCTATTCTGTTGAAGCCACAAATGAACCCTTCGATATCCATACGTTCTTTTTGATATTTCTTGGCATACCGCAATTTCTGCTACGATTCGTTCATTGCGATTCGGTTGATTCATGCGATGAACAAAATCATAGTACCCACTGCGTGATACATCAAAAAAGTCACACATTGCAGAGATAGAATAGCTGTCTTGGTTTTTATAAATTGCCATGTATTTTACAGATGGCCTCACTTCCTTCCAACGATTTGAAGAAAAGAACGTAATAGTTCGTTTTCCATCTTTAAACGCTTGATTTCATTATCTCTTTTATCCTGTATGGTAACATAGCTTTTAGGCGGTCTGCCTTTTTTCCGTGGAATAATTCCAGATTCAATCATCTTTTGTTTTCGGTTGTGTCTTCGGATTAGTTCTTTGATTACGTATTTATCCTTAAATCCATAGAACTCGCTAATTTCACGATTCGTTTTGCCTTCTTCTTTCATTTTTAGAACGTCGAGAATAATGTGTTCTCCAAAATGTTTTATTCCTCTTTGCCCTGACATATGAACACCCCCAGTCATAGATTAATTATCTACAACTGGGGGTGTTTTGTCATTGTCCGTTTTTATTGGTTCAGTTCAATCGCCAAACGGGTTTCCTTTTGCAAAGTTAAAAATTCTCGCTCAGCAGCACTTTGATCATATTCTGCGCATTTATTCTAAATGCAATATCAGGCTGTTCCAAACGGCTCTGCGCATCACGAAATTCTCGTTCATATTCATTTAAAATAAAATTTTCATCATGACCTTGTTCAAATAAATCAAGCACAAACTTTTTCGTTTCGTTAACAGCTATTGTGCACTTCTTCCAATAATCACACGTATCTTTTTGCGCTACCACGCCATAGTGCGGTGAAATAATGAAATGATGTTTCGTTTTTTTTACACTTATCAATCGATGCGAGTGCTTCCGCACAGCTTGTTATAAATGCGGGATATACTTTTTCTGACTTGCTCATATAACCCGTTGACTCACTGGCAAACATAATTTTATCATCCAACAAAAACGATAATGAACATTGCGTATGCCCTGTTGTTTCAATTACCCTTACATTCATATTACCCAAACTTATGACATCGCCTTCATTGAGAATATCATCGATCTGCATCAGCTGGTCGTCATATTCGATAAGCGTATTTGCGCCATAAAATCTTGCCGCTTGCTGACCAAGATCCTTAATTTTTTTCAAAGCATTGGGCCTTACGAGGATTTGCTTAGCATGCCTTGCACCAAGCACTCGAGAATTAGGCCATTCTTTTTTCAGATAAGGAATTGCCCCAACATGATCATAGTGCGAATGACTGATAAAAATACAGTCCAACGGTCTTTCAGCCAATTCATGCTTGATATTTTTAATAAGTTGCGCTTCACAATAAGCCATACCACAGTCAAGCAAAGCCGTCTTTGTTTCTCCTTTTACAAGAAAGACATTTCCGCCTTTACCGCCAGTGACATTTATAATGTTCTCCATTCATCGACCTCCATTTCTCATATTCCATCGAATCACAAAAATCCTCCTGCCCGATAAGACAAGAGGATTAATCGCATTTTTCCCAAAAGCTCCTATTGAACGCTCTAAATCTTAATTGTAACCGCGGTTTCGTCGCAATTCGGAAATTTAGGGCAATTTATGCATTCTTTCCAGACTTTATGCGGCAACTCTTCTTTTTGCACTTCGTAAAAACCTAGTTTTGCAAAAAAACCTGGCTGATACGTCAAAGCAAAAATTTCCGTCACGCCAAGCTCGCGCCCTTCTTCAATCAGGGTTTCCACTATTTTTCGGCCAACGCCTTTTTCCTTATATTCCGGCGCTACCGCCATCGTCCTCACTTCAGCCAAGGCATCCCAGATTAGGTGCAACGCTCCCACTCCGACAATATGCCCTTCATCTTCCGCCAGGATAAATTCGCGTAATGATTCATAAAGCACATTGCGCGACCGGGCCAACATAAGTCCCTCCGCAGCATAGTCATTAACCAGTTTATGGATTTGTTCCACATCACTAAAACGAGCTTTCCTATATTGCATGTCAGCCCCTCCTTCTTTTGCATAACTATACCATCTTCACGAATATTATTCAACAACTTTACTAGGACAACTTTCCATTAATGGACAAACTGTGCATAATGGTCTGCGCGCCTTGCATATCTTTCGCCCATGCCAAATCAGCCAATGATGCGCTTCGCTCCATTTCTCTCTTGGAATCGCCTGCATTAATTGATCTTCCACTTCACGCGGCGTATCGCCAACTGCCAATCTCAATCGATTCGCCACACGAAATACATGCGTATCAACAGCAATAGCCGGGACATTAAACAAGTGACTCAAAATCACATTAGCCGTTTTCCGTCCGACACCTGGTAATCTAAGTAACGCGTTCATATCACCCGGCACTTGGCTAGCAAAATCATCAACAAGTATTTGACAAGTCAACATGATATTCTTCGCTTTGCTGCGAAAAAGGCCGCAATCACGGATTTGCTCTTCAAGCCCTTCTACACCAAGTGTCAATATTGCTTCTGGCGTATTATATCGAGGAAACATTCGCTCTGTTATCACATTGACCCGCACATCGGTACACTGCGCAGACAAGATTACCGCAATCAACAGTTCAAAGGGCGTGTTGTAATGCAGGGCCGTCTCCATCCCTTCATAACGCTCTTCTAATAATTGTAACATCATTTGTTTTGTCGCTTTAGTTAACCGCATAGTCATCCCCTTCCTTCTCTATCGTCCTCTTCGCTCTCACCCTAGTCTAAATCCTGCCGTAGCCACGAAAAAAGATGCCTCAACCACACAATTAGCAGTTGAAGCATCAAAATGAAAAACTAATTCGTTAAGCTGCGCACCGGAGCCGGGATACGACCGCCACGAGCAATAAAATCGACACAGGAAAAAGGATTTACCGCCATAATGGGACTGTGTCCTAGCAAGCCGCCGAATTCAACCCAATCACCGACTTTTTTTCCTGGTACCGGAATCATCCGAACCGCTGTTGTCTTATTGTTAATCATGCCAATCGCCGCTTCGTCAGCAATAACGCCTGAAATGGTCGCTGCGGAAGTATCACCAGGCACTGCGATCATAT
Source organism: Azotosporobacter soli (assembly GCF_030542965.1). Classification (NCBI taxonomy): domain Bacteria; kingdom Bacillati; phylum Bacillota; class Negativicutes; order Selenomonadales; family Sporomusaceae; genus Azotosporobacter; species Azotosporobacter soli. The sequence goes on along the minus strand of NZ_JAUAOA010000034.1, from coordinate 19,084 downwards.
CAAGCCCTACAGAACAAACACAGGTCATCGCTTCTAGCTTTTCCAGAGTCAAGCTGCCGCATTCTACGGCGGCAATCATTCCCGCATCTTCACTTACGGGAATAAACGCGCCGCTCAGGCCGCCTACATGCGACGACGCCATCAGGCCGCCCTTCTTAACGGCATCATTAAGCAATGCAAGCGCAGCAGTCGTCCCCGGTGCGCCGCAACTTTCAAGTCCCATTTCTTCAAGGATATGCGCGACACTGTCACCAACGGCAGGCGTAGGCGCCAGCGACAAATCGATAATGCCAAACGGCACCTCAAGACGGCGCGAAGCTTCCTGAGCCACCAACTGGCCGACTCGTGTGATCTTGAAGGCCGTTTTCTTGATCATTTCAGCTACCGCGCTGAATTCTTGCCCTCGCACGCTTTCGAGCGCACGCTTGACGACACCAGGACCGCTAACACCGACATTGATTACGATTTCCGGCTCGCCGACACCATGAAAAGCTCCTGCCATAAATGGATTATCCTGCGGTACATTAGCAAACACAACCAGTTTTGCGCAACCAATCGCGTCACGCTCTTTCGTCAACTCAGCCGCTTCTTTAATAATTTCTCCCATTTGGCGTATTCCGTCCATGTTTAAACCTGTTTTGGTCGAACCAATATTAACGGACGAACAAACCCGTTCCGTCCGGGCAAGCGCTTCGGGAATCGATGCAATCAATCGCCGATCGCCATTCGTATAGCCCTTTTCAATCAACGCCGAAAATCCGCCAATAAAATTAACGCCAACGGTTTTGGCTGCACGATCCAATGCTTCTGCCACCGGCACAAGACTATCGGTTCGGCAGCTTTCGGCTGCGATAGCAATCGGAGTTACCGAAATACGCTTATTAATAATTGGAATTCCATACTCAGCTTCAATATCTTCACCAGTTCTTACCAGATGCTGCGCTGAACGTGTGATCTTATCATAGATGTTTTTGCAAAATACATCGATATCGGGATGCGCACAATCACGCAAACTGATCCCCATTGTGATGGTTCGCACATCAAGATTCTGCTCTTCAATCATTCGATTGGTTTCCAAGATATCTTGCATCGTTAACATTGCTTTACTTCCTCCTTACACACGATGCATCAGACGAAAAATATCTTCGTGCTGCACCTTGATATCAAGTCCGATTTCTTCGCCGCATTTTCGCAGGACCAATTGCAGCTCTTTCAGGGTCGTATTGCTTTTCCCCATATCAGCAATCATTACCATATTAAAATAGCCATCCAAGATATTTTGATTAATGTTTAAAATGTTCGTGTTGCTATCTGCTAATAATTTACTAACCATAGCAATGATTCCGACACGATCTTCGCCCACAATCGTAATTACGACTTTCATATATATCCCCCTCGCCTTCTTTTCAATAGACACTTTCACTCCTACAGGCAACTGTAATTGTTATCATTATACGCGATTCGAAATAAATTCCAACCCCCTTGTAAATATTTTTTATTTTCAGTTACTTGTCAATACTTTACAAAGCCTTCATTTGCACGTAAACTAATCTTATAATTATTTCCTGCTTATGAAAGGATGGCTATTCGATGACCCCTGAACAAATTGCCCGGATTAATGAATTGGCACGCAAACAAAAAAACGCGCCTCTGACAGAAGAGGAATTGATCGAACAAGCGGAACTACGGCGCGCTTATCTGGCTGCAGTAAAAGCAAACATGAAGGCGCAACTGGATGCCATTAAGCCTATGCCGACACATACTAAGAATTGCACCTGCGGCTGTCACCACAAACATTAATTATCGATTCACTGCAATGAGCTGACTATTATAGTCGGCTTTTTTCGTTTTTTCTAACCCCTTTCTTTGATTTTTCTTTTCTGTCCGATAGGAAAAGACCTCCATCAGCGCAAATACTAGCAAAGAAAACATTTATTAAAGTGGGGTGCAAAATATGGATCAAATTAAAGTAAAGCCCAAAATTCTTTATGAGGTCGCAAAGGCCGCTTGGGAAGGTAAGCTATTAGAAAAACGTGAAGAAATATGCAGTTTGGTCTGTCAAGAATTCCCCGATCAAACAAATCGCATCGCAGTCGCTAATCAAATCCGAATTGCCATGGGGCTTTCGCCGCAGGAAAATGGCGATATATTTGGTCCTTATGATGAGGAAGCATTAATGGGAAACAATGCTGAACCCGTTATCGTTGTAAACCCGGCTGCGTGTCGCTGCTGTTCCCCTGAACAAAGCACCTGCATCGTAAGCTGCCCTCTCGGTGCAATCAGAAAGGACTCTTTAGGCCGTGCTACCATTGATGCTTCCCTTTGCCAGGGTGAAGGACACTGCCTTGAGGCCTGCGCATTCGAAGCCTTGGCAGAAAAAAGTCAATTTGTTCCCCTTATAAAATTGCTGAAAGAAAAGTCAGTTCCCATATATGTTTCTTTAGCTCCCGCTTTTGCCGGACAATTTGGCCCGAATGTTACGGCTGGAAAGCTGCGGACAGCCCTTCTCCGCCTCGGCTTTAGCGAAGTTTTAGAAACGGCTTTATATGCTGACCTGATCACAATGAAAGAAGCGTTTGAGTTCAATGATCATGTAAAAACAGTTGATGATTTCCTGATTACCAGTTGTTGTTGCCCTGTTTGGATTAAACTAATTGAAAATAAGTTTCCGCAGTTGGTGGAACATATTTCACCGTCGGTTTCACCGATGGTCGCATCGGCACGCGTCATAAAATTTTTCAACCCAACTGCCAAGGTCGTTTTCATCGGTCCTTGCATCGCTAAAAAAAGTGAAGCGACGCTGCCTGATTTAGCCGGTGCGGTCGATTTCGTTTTAACATTTCAGGAACTAGCTAGCATTTTTGAAGCTACCGATATTGATCCTTCTTCTGAAGAAGATGAGGAAAATTCCGTTGCTTCCTGGGGTGGACGTGTATACGCTCACACTGGCGGAGTTAGTGGCGCAGTGGAAGAAACGCTAACACGCCTGGTCCCAAAACGTGCACAAAAAATGAACGCCCTGCAAATTGACGGTATTCCTGATTGCCAACAGGCGTTACAAGAAATTGCCGACGGAAAAATCCGCGCTAATTTCATTGAGGGTATGGCTTGCAAAGGCGGTTGCGTCGGCGGACCCGGGCGGATTATTTCTCCAGAAGCTGGCCGAATAACCGTAACAGACTATGCCAATGAAGCAGCTGTTAAAACTCCCGCAGAAAATCCGCAGGTCTACGCCATCTTAAACCGCCTTGGTTACGGCGATGAACTACCGCCCCTTTCCGGCGAAAGTCCCATGGCCACGTTGCTGGCCCGCAAACTCAAGGACAATTAGCAAGTTTTTCCACCATGTATGCAATATACAAATTTTAAATAGGGTGGCAAAATCCATTTAAATACGGTACAATTATATTTGTCTTGAGATTGTTATATATGTAACACATTCGCAAGACAATTCTGAAAATGGTTTTATCAAACAATAAATTCCATAGTAGGAAAAAGGGGGACAACAAATGTCAAGAAAACCTGTACAAATCATGGAAACAGTCCTGCGTGACGGCCACCAATCCCTTGCTGCAACCCGCATGCGTATCGATGATATGTTGCCTCAGCTTGAAGTACTGGACAACATGGGTTATTTCGCTTTGGAGGCCTGGGGTGGTGCAACCTTTGATAGCTGTCTGCGCTTCTTGAATGAAGATCCCTGGCAACGTTTAAAAACCCTGCGTAAACACATTACTAAAACTCCGATCTCCATGCTGCTCAGAGGGCAGAACATTCTCGGTTATAATCATTATGCCGATGATGTTGTCGAAGCCTTCGTCTCTAAAATGGTTGAGCATGGCATCGGCGTCATTCGCGTCTTTGACGCACTGAATGACGTTCGCAATCTGGAAGTCGCTATGAAAGCGGCCAAAAAATCCGGCGCCCATGTCCAAGGTGTTTGCGTATACACCATTAGCCCGTACCACACTGTTGAAAGTTACATTGAATTAGCTCGTCAACTGGTTGAGCGCGGCGCTGATTCCATTTGCATCAAAGATATGTCCGGCTTGCTTCGTCCTTATGTCGCTTATGATTTGGTAAAAGCATTGAAATCGGATCCCAAAGTAGGCGTGCCGATTCAACTGCACACTCACTACACCAGCGGTATGGGCTCAATGACTTATTTAAAAGCCATCGAAGCCGGCGTTGACGTAGTCGACTGCGCGCTGTCCCCATTTGCTTTAGGTACATCGCAACCTTGTACCGAAACCATGATTGCAGCTTTAGAAGGCACGCAATATGATACTGGTTTGGATCGTTCCAAATTGAAAGATGTTGCCATCCATTTTGGCAAAGTTAAAAAGAGCCTGGCTGAAGACTTCAAACTTAAAACTTACTTTGACGTTGACGCCAACGTTCTCGACTTCCAAATTCCGGGCGGCATGCTCTCCAACCTCTACAATCAACTTAAAGAACAAGGTATGGAAGATAAATATCAAGATTTGTTGGAAGAAATGCCTCGCGTTCGCGCCGATCTCGGCTATCCTCCGTTGGTTACGCCTACCAGCCAAATTGTCGGTTCCATGGCTACGTTCAACGTTATGTTGGGTGAACGCTACAAAATGGTACCGCGTGAAGTCAGAGACCTGGCACGCGGTAAATACGGCAAGACCCCGAAACCTGTGGCTGAAGAAGTCCGGGAAAAAATCATCGGCAACGCGGAAATCATTGATTACCGCCCTGCTGACGATATTAAACCGCAAATGGATCTGCTCCGTGCAGAGTTGGGCGAAAAAGGATATGCCAATGCTTCCATCGAGGACGTGCTGTCTTATGCACTGTTCCCTGAAGTTGCTTTGAAATTCTTCTCTACCAACCGTTAATTGACAAAAAATCCTGCTCGATATAATCGAGCAGGATTTTTTTGTCGTTTTATTTATAAAAACAAGATTGACCAATAAACTCACGCAGAATTGAATTGGGCGGTACATCTTCGTCCGGGATCGAGCGGAAATAATTTAAGAAATTAAGCAATCGCCTCGCCTCAGAATATTCTTCCTTATCAGAAGTAACATCAGCCAACAAAGGTTCCGCATATTTCTTCAAAATTCCCAGCTCATAGATTAATGCCGAATTGAACATAATATCCGCTTCTTCCTGATAGGGAAAAATATTTTTTTCTTCCCCTCTTCTAACGGAGGCCCACATTGCCAGCGTCGTAATCGCATCATGTCCGCGAAACTCACTGTCTCTCACAATACGACGAATTAAACGCGTGTCTGTCGTCGGAATTCGGTTATGACTATCAATCGACAATTGCGTCAACGCACTAATGTAGATCTTGATTTTCTGTTCACGCGGAACGACTTGCGTCAGGCGTTCATTCAAACCATGAATCCCTTCAATGATTAACGGTTGTCCTTTTTCAATTTGAATCATATGTCCATTAAATTCACGTTTTCCTGTTTTAAAATTATAAAAAGGCACTTCCACCGCTTCGCCTTTTAAAATTCTCCCTAAATGTTCATTAAACAGCTTTAAATCAATTGCCTCAATCGCTTCAAAGTCAGGTGTCCCATTTTCATCAACTGGCGTACTATCGCGATTCACAAAATAATCATCCAGCGAGATTGGCACCGGCCTAACCCCATTCACTCTAAGCTGGATATTGAGGCGCTGTGCAAACGTAGTTTTGCCTGACGAAGAAGGGCCTGCCACTAAAATTACACGCGCTTCATTGCTGTGCTGGGCAACAAAATCCGCAATTTGAGCAATCTTTTTTTCGTGCAAGGCTTCGGCTACTCGGATGATATCTGCGATTTCTTTGCGCTCGACATATTCGTTTAGCGTTGCCACATAATCGCACTGCAAAATGCTGCCCCATCGCTCCGCTTCAAGAAAGATGTCCGCCAATTTCCGTTGCTCGGCAAAAACAGGTAATTTTTCCGGTTCACTTGCTTGAGGAAAACGCAAAATGAAGCCAGGCTCATAGTATTGCAAGGAAAATACCGGCGTGTAGGACGTGTTTGGCGCCATCATTCCATAAAAATAACCATATACGTCACCACAATAATATACCCTAATACGCTCACGCTTCATTTGCTTCAAATGACGCGCTTTTTCAGCTTGTCCTGCTTCAGCAAAAAGACGCGTTCCTTCCGCAATCGGAACACTTTTCAATAAGATCGGTCTTTTTTCTTCAATCACTTTGCTCATTTCAGCTTGAAGTCTTGAAATATCATCCGGAGTGATTTTCCTTCCGATATGCAACTCACAATACAACCCTTTGCTCAGCGAGTGTTCTACCGTCACTTCGCCCTTTGGAAACAATGTCTTTGCCGCTATAATCAAGACAAAAGTCAAACTGCGCTGATAAACCTTATTTCCCAAATCCGTCTTCAAGTCAAAAAATTCAACAAGACAATCTGTTTCAAGTTTAAACTGTAAATCCTTAATATCATTATTTACTTTAGCCGCAACAATCGGTGTTTCATACTGCACCTGTCGTTCCGCACTAACCTGCAAAAGGCTTACGCCATTGTGGTATTGTTTTTTCTCGCCATTCTTAAACTGCACGCTAATCATTTTGCTCATGCAACAGCTCTCCCTGCTTTTATTTAAAGTATCTCCTTATTAATTAGTCCTTGGTCGGGGAAAATCCTCTAGGAATGCAAAAAAGCGGCATCCGCCGCTTTTTTCTTAATTTACAAAACATCATTTTAACTTAAAATATTAACTAAAAATGAAATGGATGATTTTGTATGCAATTGCACTCACCACAGCCGTAGATGGAATGGTCAGCACCCAAGCCATCAACATTTGCTGTGCAACGCCCCAGCGTACTGCATGAATCCGTTTTGCTGTCCCCACGCCCATGATCGATCCGGATACGACATGCGTCGTGCTGACCGGCAAATGCATTAACGTCGCACCAAAAACAACGATTGAAGAATTTAAATCTGCAGCGAAACCGCTGCTCGGTTCCAATTTGAAAATCTTACTGCCCATCGTATGAATGATCTTCCAGCCACCGGCAGCCGTACCTAAGCCCATAGCCGTCGCTGCTGCAATCTTGACCCAAAGAGGCACTTCCAGTACGCTGATATAACCACTGCTTAAAAGGGCTAATGTGATAATCCCCATCGCTTTCTGTGCATCATTAGAACCATGCGCAAAAGCCATCATAGCGGCTGAAATAATTTGCATCCGCTTGAAGCGCGAATTCACTCGCGTTGGCATCGAATCCCTAAACAACCAAAAAATCAGTGTCATAATTGCAAAACCAACGGCCATCGCGACCAACGGGGAGAGAATCAACGATGCAACAATTTTTAAAATACCATCAAAATTCAAAGCATCGGCCCCGCGTGAAACCAATACGGCGCCCACTACGCCGCCAACAAGTGCATGTGATGAACTACTCGGAATTCCCAGCCACCAGGTAAGCAGGTTCCAGGCAATTGCGCCAACCATGGCCGCCATAATGGTTTCCTGCGTTACCATTTGCGCTGACTTCACCAAGTCGCCGCCAATCGTTTTAGCTACACCAGTGCTGTACATGGCGCCGACAAAATTCAAACCTGCGGCCATCCATACAGCTACCCTAGGCGTCAAAGCTCGCGTTGATACGGATGTCGCTATGGCATTCGCCGTATCATGAAATCCATTTACATAATCAAAAGCCAGCGCTAAGACAACTACTCCTATTATCAACATATCAGGCATATTTCATTACCACGCCCCGCAGCAAATCCGCTACATTTTCACAATGATCAAGCGCTTCTTCCAGACGTTCTAAAACTTCTTTCCATTTGATGATACGAATTGGATCTGGACATGTTTCGAACAGCATCGCCACCTCTTGGCGATACACGCGATCCCCTTCGCTCTCAAGTGCACAAACTTTCTTCACATGTTCTAAGATGTTTTGTTGTTGCCCTTTTATGTTTTTCAACAACTGGAACGCGGCCATCAGTTCACTCGTACTTTCAACCAAAATACGCGCCAATTCACCGGCGCCCGGAGTCGGTTCCCCTGTTTTGTAAAGAACCATTCGTTCAACGGCACCTTGCAACATATCAACAATATCGTCGAGCATCGTTGCAATCGAATAAATGTCTTCACGATCTAACGGGGTTAAGAAGGTTTGGTTCAAACGATCGATAATTGCATCATTGATGTCATCGGCTTTGTGCTCAATATCGGATATCTGCCGCAAATCATCCGCCGCCGCAGACGGTTTTTCCACAATATTCTTTAGCAGGCAAGCCCCTTCATGAACAACTTGGCAACTGTCAACAAACAGTTTAAAAAACTGGTCTTCCTTAGGCTTAAAACCGAACATTATCCATCCTCCGTTTTTGTAGTGATGAAATACTGCACCACAAATAACTATATCACTAACAAGTCACAAACACAATCCAATCCAAGCCAAGCGGACAAAGTTGAAATTTTGCAACAATATAAAACAGCTTCCTGTTTTTTAAGAGAGCAATCCAACGGGTTCACACACGGCTTATTGAATTTCATTAAAAGAGAGAGTGAGGAAATCCCCACTCTCTCCCATTGCTAAAACTATTTCATAGCCGCAGCAATTTTACCAGCCATTCCCGTTATTTTTTTCGCCGTGACGGCACAAACAGCAATCCGAACGCCTTTTTCAAGCGGCACCGCAAAAACATTATCCTTATGCAAGTTTTCACAGACTCTTACTGGATCTGCGGCCGGAATGGAGAGAAAGAAGCCTGCTACATAGGGCAGCATTTTCAAATCGGCTGCCTTGGCTTCCGACGTAAAAATATTCGCCCTTGTACGAATCTGTTGGTAAAACACGCTCCGTTCCGCTTCCACTTGTGACAACAATGTCTTATCATTATAGATTGTCGCCAGCGTATTCATCGCTCCATTATTGATATTGGACCACGTTGCCCGGCTTGTAAACTTATTGATCGCAGTGAATTCTTCCATCGCCTGTTTGTTCGAAGAAACGCCAATCATGGCCCCCGTCCGTTGCCCATACAACGTATAGCCCTTTGACATGCTAAACGCTAAGATCGGCATGATATTGCTCGGTAAGCCTTGCAGTTTACGCATAAAAGTTCGACAAGCTTCCTTTTCTCCGGCATATTCAATATATGCAATGTCAATTAAAGGAACAATCTTCTTCGCCGGATCCTTTGCGGCATCCTTAAACACACGAATGACTTGTTCCCATTCGTTATCTGTCAGGCTGTAACCAGTCGGGTTATGAGCCGGCGTGTTGATGATGACAACCAAATTATTCTGTTTTGCCAGAATCTCGGTGACTTTTTCTGAAAAAGCCTTGATATTAAACTTCAAATTTTCATCGAACAGTGAATAGGTGTCTAATTTCCGCATCGACTCCCGGCAAAAAATGCTGTACGGATCCCAATGCCAGTCGGATGTCAGAACGGTATCGCCAATCTCAGAATAATTCCAAATCGTATGATGAATCGCCCCTGAGCCACCCGCAGTCGCAACCGCTTCGATATAAGCTTCTGGACGTTGCTGACTGAACGTTAAGTCAATCACAGCCTTCAAATAGTCCGGTACACCGGCAATCGGAGCATAAGCAATCAATTTCGTCAACGGCAGATTCTTCATCACTTGCCCTACGGTCGGAATACATGCCAATTGCTCCTCTTCATCCATAAAGGCGCCAATTGTAGCATTGACGACGTTCTCTTTTCCATGAATGGCTGTTGCTGCCACCGCTGCCGCGTTTGCGCCAAAGATTGTGTCTGTGGCAACCTTGCCTTGAGAATGTGTTGCTGCCATGCCATTAGTCATGTTCATTTCCTCCTGCGATTTTGATGTATTTATATAATGTGAAACCAGTATGGCATCCTCCTTACCGGATGTCGCATACTGGTTTCGCTACTATCAAACACCTTAACCGACACCTAGCAATAGATTATCGATAACTTGGTAAAATCCTGCCTTTGAAGAAATTGTATACTGAGTACTTTTTATCAAGGATACATTTTATGTAACATACGTGGGAATGGAATCGTTTCGCGTATGTGATCGAGGCCACAAATCCAAGCTACCGTACGCTCTAATCCCAAACCAAAGCCCGAATGAGGTACCGAGCCATAACGGCGCAAATCCAAGTACCAGGCAAAGGCTTCTTCTGGCAGACCATGTTCTTTAACGCGCTGTTCCAAGAGCGCCAAATCGTCAATACGCTGCCCGCCGCCGATAATTTCACCATAACCTTCCGGTGCCAGCAAATCAGCGCCCAAGACAACCTCTGCGTTTTCCGGATCCGGTTTCATATAAAACGCCTTGATTGCCGTCGGATAGCGGTGAACGAATACTGGTGCATCAAAATGGCTGGATATGATCGTTTCATGCGGCGCACCAAAATCATCGCCCCAGGTAAACTCTTCGCCCGCTTGTTTTAACAACTCCACCGCCTCCGTATAACTAATGCGGGGAAACGGCTTTTGAATTCGTTTTAGACGTTCCACATCACGTTCTAAAATTGCCAATTCTTTCGGACACCGCTCTAACACACGTCCAATTGCATAGTGAACCATGTCTTCTTGCAGTTTCATATTTTCTTCCATATCAAGATACGCCATCTCGGCTTCAATCATCCAAAACTCAAGTAAATGACGGCGCGTTTTAGACTTTTCAGCACGAAAAGTCGGACCAAAACAATAAATTCGTCCCAATGCCATCGCATTCGCTTCATTGTATAGTTGACCGCTCTGCGACAAATAAGCTTTTTCTCCATGATAATCGAGTTCAAACAGATTTGTCGTTCCCTCACAGGCCGCAGGCGTAATAATAGGCGCATCGGCAAGGACAAAGTCATTTTGATAGAAGAATTCGCGCAACGCATGTTCGACTTCGGATCGAATTCTCAATACCGCCATTTGGCGCGGCGAACGAATCCAAAGATGACGGCGTTCCATGAGAAAATCAACGCCATGCTCTTTGTGACTGATCGGATAATCTTGCGCCGGTGTAATGACTTCAAAATTTTGTACCAGCATCTCATAACCACCAACAGCACGTGGTTCTTCTTTTACAACTCCAGTAATCTTCAGTGATGTTTCTTGTGTCATGTTTTTCGCAACCGAAAAAACATCCTCACCAAGATCATTTTTTGCTACTATACATTGCATGAGACCACTGCCGTCTCTGACAATTAAAAAAGCAATTTTACCCGAAGAACGCAGATTATAGAGCCACCCCTGAACCGTCACTTCTTGACCTATGTGGTCGTGCAAATTCTTAATCAAACTAATCGTCAAACCCACTCACTCCCGTCATGATATTGGTTCCTACAAACAGGTTATTCCGTCTCAAACGTAAAATTCCTGCTTTGGTCTCCCCAAAAGAACAAAAAGAAGCAATGTGTTTGTAAAAAAGAAAGCATGCTTTATCAGTCTTATGCTTCTTTTTTAAAGAAACAATCATGAATCGCATTTACAGCCGTCTTCACGTGTTCCGCCTGAATCAAGCAGGAAATGCTAATTTCCGAAGTACTGATAACTTCAATGTTAATACCGGCTTTGCCAAGTGCACCAAACATTTCAGCCGCAATTCCCGGATGCCCTAGCATTCCGGCGCCAACAACAGAAACTTTGGCTACGCTGTCGTCGACTTGTACCCCGCCAGCCTTCATCTGCCTGCCAATTTCTTCGCTAATCGCTTTTGCTTTCGGCAAATCCGATTTGGCTACGGTAAACAACATATCAATAATGTTCTTTTCTTCATTCCGAACACTTTGTACGATCATATCAACATCGACATTCGCCTTTGATAGTTCAGAAAAAATGGAATAAGCAATTCCCGGCTGATCCGGAACGCCTAATACCGCAATTTTAGCAACATTGCTATCGTGCGCTACACCGCGAACGACTGATTCTTTTTCTTCCACGTCACATACCTCCTTGATTATGGTTCCATCATTTTGTGAAAACGTAGAGCGCACATGGATCGGAACACCATAATGCATACCCATTTCTACAGAACGCGGTTGCATAACTACCGCACCCAAGCGAGCTAACTCCAACATTTCATTATAAGTGATTTCCTGCATTTTTTTCGCACTTGCTACAACACGCGGATCAGCCGAATACACGCCATCAACATCTGTGAATATTTCGCAAACATCCGCTTGAAGACCTCCCGCCAAAGCAACGGCTGAGGTATCCGACCCACCCCGTCCCAACGTCACAATATCGCCACTTCCATTCACACCTTGAAAACCGGCAACAACGACCACTTTTCCTAACGCAAGTTCTTTTTTTACCCGTTCTGGCTTTACATTTAAAATGCGGCCTTTGGTGTAAGAATGATTTGCCTCTATACCGGCTTGTGCTCCTGTTAAAGCAACCGAAGGCTGACCTAGTTTTTGAAAAGCCATTGCCAACAACGAAATCGTAATTTGTTCCCCTGTAGATAAAAGCATATCCATCTCGCGCGGAAAAGCATATGGGTCAGCATTCAGCTCTTTTGCCATCGCGATCAAATCATCCGTCGTATCTCCCATTGCCGATACAACGACAACCATCTTATCTTCGGGTTTCTTTTCTCTTAAAACGCGTTCCGCCACAGCCATGATTTTTTCCGTAGTCGCAACAGAACTGCCGCCAAATTTTTTTACAATCAGTGCCATAACTCTCCCCCTATCTATGCAAAACAAAAATATATTATAATTATATTCTCTTTAAGCAAACATTTTCCTCCTTGCAGAGGACAGAAATATTACAAAAAAGAACACCTCTGTCAGAGGCGTTCTTTTTTGTAATATTTTCAATTGCAACCCTGCGTTTTATTCAACGACTGTTATCGTTTTTGAACTTTCCCATAAACCATGAATATTACAGTACGAGGCAGCTAACAATGTACCTGACGTCGTTAGTTTAAGTGCCGCTTGCGCGCTTGCCTCACTGAATACCGGTCCTTTATTGGGTCCGTCTACGGCCTCGCCGTGCGCATTGAATTCAACGTTAGCTACATCATAAACAAACTTACTGTTATCCGGTTTAAAATAGAGACGAATCCAGCGAATATGGTGCTCTGTAGTATGCGGATGCGCAATTTCCTTGCCGACGCAAATCCCTACATGGAAAACTTCACCTGCTTTTACTTGTTCGGGCGCCTCTATGACTGGTGCATGTTTTTCAGCTTTCCAGTCAGCTGTTTGCATCACTTCTGAAAATTTCATAATATACATACTCCTCATCAATTGTATTAGCAAGTCATTATCTTGCTGATATAATATATTTGACCTTATTATGAAAAACCCTTCTTTGATTGCAAATTTTTAATAATAATAATAATAAATTACGTCATCTTTTTATTTAAACAATTTTATTTTAAGTGCACGGACAAACTGTTGCTCCATGTCGCCCCATTCTTCCGGCTTCGTTTCTGGAATGGGAATAAAATCGAGGGATGTATCATTGGCAAAATTTGCTTGCAAGCGTTGCAAGGCAATTAAAGGCGTCGTTCCAAGACGTGCTACTGCCTCAAACGTTTCTCGCTCCAGCCGCATTGCAATCAGGCACTCGTTGTTTGCATTTTCTTTTGACATTCCTGACAAGTACAACGTTTGAAAACTCGGTATATTGGCAAAGACAAAACAAGCAACCTGCATAAGAATCGCCGCACAAAGTTCAACATATTGTTTGTTTATTGCACGCATTTCTTTATCCGTATAAATCGGTCGACCGGATGGTTGCAATTCTGAAGTTTGTTTCGGAATAATAGTTTTAGGCGGAAACCATACCTGCATGCTTGGAATATTCTTGCAAAGTTCAACATCTACCGTTAACGGAAACGGAAAATTAATTGTAATCATTTGCGCATCCAACTTGGCAAAAACAGCTGAAATTTCACCATCCACCAGTTTTTGAATGACTTGAATCCGATCTTCTTCCGCCACATCATGATTGGTTCGTTGTTCATCAATCAGTCGCTGCTCCGCGCCTTCTCGGCGCGCAATCTCAATTTTCGCTCCCTCAATCGCTTCGCGAATCGCATTTTGCCGCTGCGATATCGTCCAATAAGTCCAACCAACAATTGCAAATACGGCAATTCCAGCTGTCCATAAAATCACAGGATTATTGAAGATAATCAGGCAAAAAAGCGCTGCCATTGCCAACGCCGCACGCGTCACCAACGGCGTATAGTATTTATTCTCTACTGCAATACGCGCTTCTGGAATAAGCGAAGAAAAATCAGTTCTAGGAGGTTCAATCCAAGGTTCCTTTTCTAATAAAGGAGCATAATCGATAGGTTCGTATTCGAAATCAGAAACACTTTGCAATTTAGCTTCTACCGCTTTCGAATGCTCATGTTCCTGCCGCCAGCGCTCAATTTGATCTACATGGCGAAAATATAACTCATCTACATAAACTTGCGTATTTTTTTCACGTGGTTCACGTCCACGTTCGGTGCTTTTTTTTGTCATTCAGGAATCCATCCTTTCCTCTGCATAGAAGTTACAACATATATTATAGCTATCTATATTCTACTCAACTTTGCACGGAATTCCCAGTATAATATTTAATTATAAATATAGACAGCCTTTTAATTTTGTGCTATATTGTGTTAAGGAATTTTACCTTTAACTTAGTCCAGAGAGGCTAAAAAGGTGCACAATAAAGCGTTTTAATTACGCTAAACTGTTTTGTGTAACCGTTAGCTCTCAATATGAGCTGGCGGTTTTTTATTTTTCGCCGTCACAAAATAAGGAGGCATTTATTTTTATGAACACACGCATTATCCAAGTTGAGGATCGACTTCCTCTTCTGCAGACCGTCCCACTTAGCTTACAACATTTATTTGCCATGTTTGGCGCAACCGTATTGGTTCCCATTCTGTTCAAAGTCAATCCCGCAACGATTTTACTCTTTAACGGTATCGGCACCTTACTCTATCTCTTTATTTGCAAAGGAAAAATCCCAGCTTATCTAGGATCCAGTTTTGCTTTCCTTTCTCCCGTCTTCATCGTGTTGCCGCAATATGGTTATGCAGCAGCGCTCGGCGGCTTCATCATCGTCGGCATCATCTTTTCGCTCGTCGCACTTAGTCTTGGCGTCATCGGAACAAAATGGATAGACGTTGTCTTTCCACAGGCCGCTATGGGTGCGATTGTCGCAGTCATCGGACTTGAGCTAGCCCCTGTTGCCGCCGACATGGCTGGGCTGACGGCAAAATCAGTGGATTTTAATGTAATCAGTGTCTCCCTTTTCACGCTGGCAGTCACCATCCTGGGGTCGATTTTATTTCGCGGTTTTATGGCCATCATTCCTATTTTGATCGGCGTTTTATCTGGCTATCTACTTGCATTACTGCTTGGGCTCGTCAATCTCGATCAAATCGTCTCCGCGCCTTGGATTGCATTGCCAACACTTTATACGCCGGAATTTAATTGGTCTGCAATTGCAATCATTGCTCCGGCAGCACTGGTCGTCATCGCCGAACACATCGGTCATCTCGTCGTAACAGGCAATATTGTCGGTCGTGATTTGATGAAATCGCCAGGACTTCATCGTTCGCTGCTCGGCAACGGTCTTTCCACAATCTTATCCGGTTGTTTCGGCTCAACACCCAATACAACCTATGGCGAAAACATTGGCGTAATGGCTATTACCAAAGTGTATAGTACCTGGGTAATCGGCGGCGCTGCCATATTTGCAATCATTCTCTCCTTCATCGGAAAACTGGCTGCCGCAATTCAAAGTATACCGGTACCCGTCATGGGCGGCGTTTCCCTTCTGCTGTTTGGCGTCATTGCAGCTTCCGGTATTCGGATGCTAGTCGATTCTAAAGTCGACTACAGCCAACCACGTAACCTGATTTTAACCGCGGTTGTTTTGATCCTTGGCGTCAGCGGTGCTAGCCTAAGTATCGGAACGGTCGCACTAAAAGGCATGTCCCTCGCGACAGTCGTTTCCATCTTACTCGGCGTTTCATTCAAGATTTTTGATGTTCTTGGTTTAAGCAATCTCTCAACGGGCACTACCGAAGAAAAAGCCAGCTAATCTCATTTACAGTAAAAAGGAAGGCAAGGATAACTCCTTGTCTTCCTTTTTTTTCACCACATTTAATTAACGATAATTGACGAATTGTAATTCAACGCCGAAGTCTTTCTGACGCAGCTCCGCAATGACCTGCTGCAGATCATCCTTATCCTTTGCACTAACACGAACCTGGTCTTCCATGATTTGTGCCTGTACTTTTACTTTCATTCCTTTGATTGCGGCAATTACTTTTTTAGCAGCTTCCTTATCAATGCCTTTTTTAATCTTGATCACTTGTTTCACCGAACCGAGTGATCCGGAATCTACCTTGCCATAATCCAAATTCTTTAAGGATATGCCGCGTTTGACCAATTTGTTTTGCAATATATCCACTATATTTTTTAGCTTCATATCATCATCCGCAACAATTTTTATTTCATTGTTTTCCAAATTAACAGATGACTTACTACCGCGAAAATCAAAACGTTGACCAATTTCTTTCGTACTTTGATTTACGGCATTATCGACTTCCTGCATCTCCACTTCTGATACGATATCAAACGAACAGTCCTTCGCCATAGATATTCCTCCTGTGTTTTCCTGCTTAGTACACTTCGATCCGCTGTTTCTCTCACACCAAACAGCAACGCTTAAATGCTAAACAGACTTCTAACCGATTTAAATTAATTCGCACTGATTTCATATTTTCCTGCCAACTGAAACAAAATAATATATAATTTAGCAATAGAACATATAATTTTTACATTGAGAGGGTCCCTATGCACATCTTTGCGATACCTATTGAATCGCCCACTTCATTATCGATTAAAGAGTATCTGCGCCGCCAAATTGGTCTTTCTTTGTCCTCCTGGCGAAAATTGAAAGCCGAAGGTGAAATTTTAGTTAATCAGATGCCTGTCTCTCCTTCTTCTCTCCTTCCACCAGGATGTGAACTTACAATCCGCTGGTTTGGTGAAAGAAGCCAGTTAAAACCAGCTGAGATGCCGCTCTCCATTGTGTTTGAAGATGATGCACTACTTATCATCGATAAGCCGGCGGGAATATTAGTCCATCCCAGTAGCTTAAGCAATGAACTGACGATTGCCAACGCTGTAGTTCATTATTTTCAAACCCAAAACCAGTACTGGCATTTTCATCCTGTCCACCGTCTTGACCGTAATACTTCCGGCCTGTTAGTCATTGCGAAGACCCCCCATGTTCAACATGTACTTTCACAAAATGATTTTTCTCTGCAACGAAAATACTTGGCGCTAGTCGAAGGTCATCCAACACCGGCAGAGGGCCAGATTGATTTGCCAATAGCACGTCACCCTGACAGCATCATCTTGCGCCAAATCTCAGCAACCGGACAGTCTGCCTGTACGCGTTACCGTACGCTCCAAACAGGTCCGTCTCACGCATGTTTAGAACTAGAACTTCTAACCGGGCGGACGCATCAAATCCGCGTCCACATGTCTGCCATAGGAAACCCGCTAGTTGGTGATGACTTATATGGAGGTTCGACAAAATTTCTTGCACGTCAGGCACTTCATTCGGCTTGTTTATCTTTTCCTCATCCGTTTACCAAAAAAATACTATCGTTCCAGACTCCATGGCCGCAAGACATTGCTCAAATAGCAGCCGACTTACTCTGTTAGATTTTTACAATATCCCTCTTCACTGTAAAAATCACGTTCCATAATGCATTATTCTATAGTATAATGTAAGTATTATTTATAACTAAGGGGGAGATTCTTTTGCCATTAGTAACTTCAAAAGAGATGTTTAAGAGAGCCTATGAAGGACAATATGCCATCGGAGCTTTCAATGTTAACAACATGGAAATTATCCAAGGCATTGTTGACGCTGCTAAAGAAGAAAAAGCACCTTTAATCCTTCAGGTTTCCGCTGGCGCACGCAAATATGCCAAGCATATCTATTTAATGAAATTAGTCGAAGCAGCTGTTGAGGATTCTGGTTTGCCTATCTGCTTGCATCTTGACCACGGCGATGATTTCGAAATTTGTAAATCCTGCATAGATGGCGGCTTTACCTCCGTCATGATTGACGGATCCAAGCATCCGTTCGAGGAAAATATCGAATTAACCCGTCGCGTCGTAGAATATGCTCATGAACGCGGTGTAACCGTAGAGGCCGAATTAGGCCGTCTGGCTGGCGTAGAAGATGCCGTAAAGGTTAACTCTAAGGATGCCACTTACACCGATCCTGACGAGGCTGTAGAGTTTGTCGAACGTACTGGTTGCGACTCCTTAGCAATTGCGATTGGCACTAGCCATGGCGCTTTCAAATTCAAAGGAGAACCTAGCTTAGACTTCGCTCGTCTCGAGAAAATCTCAAAAATGCTGCCTAATTACCCGTTGGTACTGCATGGTGCATCTACCGTGTTGCCTGAATTCGTTGCAAAATGTAATGAATTCGGCGGTCAATTAGCTGGCGCCCAAGGAGTTCCTGAGAGCATGTTATTGCAAGCCGGAAAATTCGGTGTCTGCAAAATCAATATCGATACCGACCTGCGCCTAGCAATGACGGCATCAATTCGTGAACATTTTGTGAAGAACCCTGGCGACTTTGACCCCCGCCAATATCTGAAACCAGCTCGTGCAGCCATCCAAGGTATGGTTCAGCACAAAATCAAAAACGTATTAAACTGCAGCGGCCGTCTCTAATCGATAGCCTAAGCCCTCTTCGATGCTGGAGAGGGCTTTTCTCTTTTTCTTCTCGCCCTTTCTGATTTTGTAGTTCAAAGCATTCCAAGACAGAAAAAGACCGTCTGCACATTCATGCAGACGGTCTTTTAACCGGCAACTCCCTATCCTCCCAGGCCGCTTCCAGCCAAGTACTTTCGGCGTATGTGGGCTTAACTGCTGTGTTCGGTATGGGAACAGGTGGGACCCCACAGCCATCATCACCGGATACCAATTGCGCTGAATCCTTCATTTGCTGCGTTGCTGTCTGCGCTCCTCGCTCAACGTAGCTTCCGCTACGCCTTCGCTCTGGTGCTCGACGCGCCTTGCAACTGAAGTTTCATCTCAATTGTCAATTTACAGGTGAACATTTCCGAAGAATATATT
>NZ_JAUAOA010000033.1 GCF_030542965.1 Azotosporobacter soli | reverse complement strand
TGAACTGAACCAGAAACAACGTACATAAAATAAAACGCCCAGAAGTAGAATAGCTTTAAATTACGCAAACTGGCATCGTTTTTCATACGGTGTCAGTTTTGTTTTTAGTTGAATGCGTTCAAAATTATAAAAATAGATATACTCATCGATAACCTCGTTAGCCTCTGCAAATGTTTTGAGATGTATTCTCGAAATGCATTCTGCTTTCAAAATACTAAAAAAGTTTTCAGCTAATGCGTTATCATAACAATTTCCTCGCCTTGACATGGACGGTGTAATACCATACTCTTTAGTTAGGTTAAAATACCCCTGTGAAGTGTATTGAAACCCTTGGTCACTATGGAGTTGCAGCTCTGTAGTGACTTTTTCCTTTTTCATGGCAGTTCGAATTGTTTCAAGAACTAAATTTACAGTTTGTTCTGTTCCTGTTTTATAAGCAATAATACTGCGATCAAACGCATCGCGTATCATTGATAAATACAGGATTCCTTGGAGTGTATGGATGTATGAAATGTCGGTAACCCATTTCTGATTCGGCGCAGTTGCTTCAAAATCACGATTGAGTAGATTTTCATATTTATGAAGTTGTTGCTGCATTCTCTTGTATTTTTTACGTCGGCGAATTTGAGATAATAAATTATATTTGCTCATTAAGCGAAGAACGGTTTTCGGATCAATAAATATATTTCTATTCTGTTGAAGCCACAAATGAACCCTTCGATATCCATACGTTCTTTTTGATATTTCTTGGCATACCGCAATTTCTGCTACGATTCGTTCATTGCGATTCGGTTGATTCATGCGATGAACAAAATCATAGTACCCACTGCGTGATACATCAAAAAAGTCACACATTGCAGAGATAGAATAGCTGTCTTGGTTTTTATAAATTGCCATGTATTTTACAGATGGCCTCACTTCCTTCCAACGATTTGAAGAAAAGAACGTAATAGTTCGTTTTCCATCTTTAAACGCTTGATTTCATTATCTCTTTTATCCTGTATGGTAACATAGCTTTTAGGCGGTCTGCCTTTTTTCCGTGGAATAATTCCAGATTCAATCATCTTTTGTTTTCGGTTGTGTCTTCGGATTAGTTCTTTGATTACGTATTTATCCTTAAATCCATAGAACTCGCTAATTTCACGATTCGTTTTGCCTTCTTCTTTCATTTTTAGAACGTCGAGAATAATGTGTTCTCCAAAATGTTTTATTCCTCTTTGCCCTGACATATGAACACCCCCAGTCATAGATTAATTATCTACAACTGGGGGTGTTTTGTCATTGTCCGTTTTTATTGGTTCAGTTCAGCGGCAGGGGCGGTGATTTATTTGCTTATTTGTTGACTACATTCAAGGCGGCGCCGCTTTGAAAAGCTTTGATATTATCGGCCAGCAAACCGATCAGCCGTTGGCGTGATTCGAGACGCCGCCAACCGATATGAGGCGTCAGAATAACATTGTCCATAGTGAAAAGTGGGTTGTCAGGCGATGGCGGTTCGGGATCCTGAACGTCAAGGGCGGCGCCGGCAATAATGCCTTGTTGCAGTGCGGCGATCAAATGTTGCTCTTGAATCAGCGGACCGCGGGCCGTATTGATCAAAAAAGCGCTAGGTTTCATCAGGCGTAGCCTCTGTTCGTCAATCAAGTAGCGCGTATCCGGAGTGAGCGGACAGTGCAGGGAAATGAAATCGCTTTGGCGTAGCAGTTCATCGAGGCTGGCATGGCGGATCTGGGGAGATTCCCAGCTGAGTTCGCGGCGGCTGTAGACGAGGATATTCATGCCTAAGGCGAGTGCAATTTTAGCGACCTCGCGCCCAATCGCCCCATTGCCGCCGATCAGGCCAAGTGTTTTGCCTTGCAGTTCAAAGTGTGGGACTTGAAGAAATTTTGTGAAGTTATCATAGTTTTTTTCTAAGAGCATGCGCTGCTGCCGGAGCAGCGAAGAACTGAAGTTGAGCAGATAGGTGATGACAAGTTGAGCGACTGCACCGCTGCTATAGCTGGGGATATTACAAACCGCGATGTTTTTTTCACGGGCTGCTTCGATGTCAATATTGTTGTAACCGGTGCCCGCTTCACAAAGCAGACGGACGGAAGCTGGAAATTGACGGATCAGGTCGGCGGGAATTGGCATTTCTTTTGTTATCACGATATCCTGTCCGGCGACACGCTCAAGAACTTGCTCCGGCGTCGTGTCAGGGTATAGCGTCAGTTTACTGAGTGCGGCGAGCGGCGAAAAATCAAGTCCTCCGTCAAAATTAAGTTTAGCGGCATTGAGTAGGACTGCATGATGCATAAGCAACTCTCCTTCTTATCAAATTTCGTTAAAACTCTCTTCAGTATAACAGTGATAAGAAATGCGTAACAGTATAAATTTATTGTGATTTTAAAAATTAAAAAAATTTAAAAAAAGCCGTAGGAATTATTTAGAATGTGGCGAAAATAAGTAAAGTTGGTCAACGTGTTATGAAGGCGAAAAGGATAAAACCGCGCGGTCATACACAGGAGCACTAGTATTAATATGGGAATTACGGAGTTGAGAATGATGTCAGTGCGCGTAGCCGATATTTTAAAACTTCCAACATTAAAGTTAGCTCATATTTTAGTCGGGAGCAGGGGACTTGGGCGTGAAGTCGAATATGTCGATGTTTTGGAAAGCCCGGACATCGATGTTATTATCAAACCGAGAGTGCTATATTTAACCAGTGGCTTTGTCTTTCGCGATAATGAACGGTTGCAGCGATTGCTCCTCTCGCGTTTGCAGGACACGGGAGCTGCAGGATTGATTGTCGAGCAAGGACGCTATTTGACGCCGCTGCCGCAACATATGATGGAAACAGCGGATCGTCTGCGCTTTCCGATAATTGAATTGCCGCATGGCGCAGTCTTTGCCGACGTGATTAGTGAAAGTTTACACGCTATTTTTATGCAGCAAGGCGATGCGCTGCGCAAATCGCAAGAGATTCAAAAACGGCTGACTGAGGTAGCGGTAGGGGGCGGCAGTTTGCGGCAGATCGCACAGACGCTGGCCAACTTGGTGCGCAATACGGTTATCGTAGCGGATCGGGCTTTTTCGCTCTTGTCGTTTGCTTTTTGGGAAAAAGAGCATAAAACCGCGAAACGCAAAGCCTATGTCGGTACGACCTTGGATCAATATTTGTATAATCTTGAGAAGACCGGATTTATCAATCGAATCCGTCAAACTAAAAAGGCCAGCCGCGTCGAGGTCTTGTTCAGTAAACAGGGGGAGCAGGCCTGGGTTGTCGTACCGATCATTATCAACGGCGATATTCTCGGCTATATCGCGGTGCTTGAAGATTATCACCGCTTACATGAGGCCGATTGGGCAGCCTTGGAACAGGCGGCAACCATCACGGCGATTGCCGTCTATAAAGAAATGACGGAAAGCGAAGTGCTGCGCCGCCAGCGCAATGACTTTCTTTTGCAGGTGCTGGAAGGCCGTTTGACGGCAGAAGACTTAATTTTGGAGCAGGCGAAGCACTTGCATGTAACGCTGGAGGGAAAATGGGCGGTTTGGCAGATGGAATTTACAAACCTCGAAGCCTACTGCCGCGATCACTTTCCGGAAGGCTCGCAAGCAGAGGGGGATGTTACGGCCAAAGTGATGCGAATGATCGCGACGCATCTTGCGGATAAGCAGCGGGATCTGCTGATCGTCAGCAAAGAGAAACGCTTGACGATTCTTTGCCCGGCCAAAGACTGGCTGGCGAAAGACGAGGTCATGCAGCGTGTGGCGGAGGTTCGTCAGGAAATCACGCATTTTTCACCGGAACTGACATCCGCAATCGGAATCAGCCGTCTGTGCGATGGACATCAAAAATTGGCGCAGGCTTATCGGGAAGCGCGTGAAACGCTGGCCATCGGCAGGAAGCTCGATGCAGCCAGAGAAATCTATTCTTTTGCTGATTTAGGCGTATATCAGATTTTGATGAAGTTCAAAGACCATCCGGATATGAAGGAGTATTATCAGTCGATCCTCGGCAAGTTGGATCAGCTGGATGCGGCGACGCGCGGGGATTTGCTGAAAACGCTGGAAGCTTATTTTTCGGCAAATGCCAATATTTATAAAGCGGCGCAGAATTTATATCTGCACCGAAACAGCATGAAGTACCGCTTGGAGCGGATCAAAGAAATGCTCGGGGTCGATTTGGATGAACCGGAAATCCGTTTTAATGTGCAATTGGCGCTTAAGATGCGCCATCTCTTGTGATGTTTCTTTGGCGGCGACTGCTGTAAAAAGCAGATGGCCGCGTGTGGTTTTGCTTGGGCAGGATGGCGCTGAAACAGCCGAATATTTTGCCGATCAATTAAAGATAACTCGTATGAGGAGGACAGCATGATAACGAAACAATTGGAACAAAGTGCAGAGATTGCTATCCAGCAATGCATGGCTGTTAAAGCGGGAGAAACGGTATTGGTTGTTGCGGATGAGCCTACGCGCAATGTTGGCCGTGCGCTGTGGGAAAAAGCGGTGGAAGCGGGCGCGGAAGCGTTGTATATGGAGATGACGCCGCGCAAAAATGACGGGGTGGAACCGCCACCGGCCGTAGCGGCAGCGATGCTGCATGCGGATGTGATTTTAGGCGCTACTTCGCGTTCGATTTCTCATACGCAAGCGCGCAAGGCGGCCAATAAAAATGGCGCGCGCATTGCGACGTTGCCGGGAATTACCGAGGATATCATGCAGCGAACCTTGTGTGCGGATTACCGGACGATTGCGAAATTGGCGGAAAAGTTTGCACAAATTCTGACGGCGGGGAAAACGGCGCATGTCACAACTCCAGCCGGAACGGATATCCGTTTGTCGATTGACGGACGCGAAGGCAAACCGGACACCGGCATAAATCATACCGCGGGCGATTTCAGCAATTTGCCCGCGGGCGAGGCGTACATTGCTCCGCTGGAAGAGACGGCGGAAGGAATTTTGGTGATCGATGGCGCGATGGCCGGGATCGGCGTGTTGGAAGCGCCTATTAAGTTGACGGTGGAGAAAGGCTATGTGACTAAAATTGAAGGCGGACGTGAGACGGAAAAGCTGGAAGCGATGTTGGCTGATTACGGCAAACTAGCGCGCAATATCGGAGAGCTTGGCATCGGCACGAATGATCAGGCGGTTTTGTCCGGCCGTGTGCTCGAAGACGAAAAGGTCAAAGGAACGGTGCATTTTGCGCTCGGCAACAATGTCGGCTTTGGCGGCAAGGTGCAAGTGCCGTTGCATCTTGACGGCATTTTATTGAATCCGACGCTGACCATCGATGGCCAAGTCATAATTAAAGACGGCAAGCATTTGATCAACATAGATTAAAAAGAGGACTGTGAAAAATTTAGCGATAAGTTTTTCACAGTCCTTCTTAAATCTAATCGCAGAGAAGCGGCTTTTTGTATTGAAAAATGCGGCTTTTCGTGGGAAAATAGAAGGGAAGACAGCGGAATACGGAGGTCGAAGTTGTGCTCAGAATCAGTGTCGCCAATTTACGGCCAGGCATGCAAGTGGGCCGCAATATTTTTAATGCGGAAGGCAATTTGATGTTGAGTCAGGGCGTTTGCCTGACCGATGCCTATATAAAGAGATTGAGTGAAATCGGCATTGTTGCGGTATATATTGAAAGTGCTTTTGCCGGCGAAGAACTGCCAGAGGTACCGGAGGTTTTGACGGAAGCGACGCGGATTGATGCTATGACCGCGATTCAGGATATCTTCCATAAGCTGCAGCTTACCAATCGAGTTGACGTCGGCAAGGCGAAGACCGTGGCCAAGGGCATCGTAGCGGAAATCATAGCGAACCCGCAAGTGGTCTTTCATTTGAACGACATACGCTTGCACGACGATTATACGTTTGCCCATTCGGTGAATGTCGCCGTATTGTCGACGATTATCGGATCGAGCCTTGGTTATGGAGAAGGCCAGTTGCGCGAGTTGGCAATCGGTGCCTTGCTGCATGACGTCGGGAAAATGTTGGTTCCAAAAGAAATCATCAATAAGCCGGGACGGTTGAATGCGGCGGAGACTGAAATTATGCGCCGCCATTCTGAACTGGGCTTCGAATTGTTGCGCAAAGAAGATGAGATGCCGCTCCTGTCGGCGCATATTGCGTTCCAGCACCATGAGAAGGTGAACGGAAAAGGGTATCCGCGCGCACTGGAAGGCGAGGAGATTCATGAATATTCGCGCATTGCAGCGATTGCCGATGTCTATGATGCGCTCACGTCGGAACGTTCTTATAGCCGTGCCTCTTTGCCGCATGAAGCGCACGAGTTTTTGATGGCGGGCGCAGGCAGCCATTTTGATGCGTCCTTGTTGGAGCTCTTTTTTAAACATGTGGCTATCTATCCCATCGGCGCACTGGTGCAACTCAACAGCGGCGAAATCGGCGTCGTGGTTCAGGTGAAACCGGATCTTCATTTTAGGCCGCGCATCAGAATTCTTGTCGACGCAGACGGGCAGAATGCAAAACCGCCGTGGGAAGTCGATATGTCGCAGCATTTGACGGCTTTTATCGAGCGCGTATTGTCGGAAAAAGAAGTGATAGCGTTTCTGACATAAGGGAGGCGGATATGATGCGAAAAGAAAGCGTAGGGATCTTTTTCTTCAGCCTGATCGTTTCGTTCCTTCTCTTTGTCGCTCCAGCATGCGGCGCGACTGCGCCGACGATGTCTGAGGATGAAATGACAATCTTAGCCTTGATGAATGAAGACCGCCGCCAGGCAGGACGATTGCCGTTGGCTGCAAATGACAAACTGGCTGATGTTGCGCGTAAGCATGCGCAAGATATGCTTGCATACGACTACTTTTCCCATACCGACCGCCAAGGCCGCTCGCCATTTGATCGTATGAAGGCCGGTGAGATTGCGTTTATTGCGGCAGGAGAGAACATATACAAAGGGCTTAACGACCCGGTAGGTCCGGATCTGACAATCGCAGAAACGTTTTTGATGCAAAGTCCGGGGCATCGCAAGAATATATTGGAGCGTGATTTTACACAAGCAGGCATTGGCGTCGTTCGGTCAGAAGACGGTTGGCTGTATGTTGTGCAGTGTTTTATCCGCCCGCCGCACAAGCAATGAGAAAGGGAATAGAACAATGAAGAACAAACCGTTACTAGTGCTGGCCGTCGTGCTGACGGCCTTGCTTTTATTTGGCGCGCCGGAGGCTGCGCTGGCGGCTCCTGTAGAGCAGCCTGGAGTTGCGGCGGAAGCCGCTTGTCTGATGCTGACAAGCTCGAAGCGTGTTTTATACGATAAAAATAAAGACGGCATCATGTATCCGGCCAGTACGACAAAGATCGTCACACTGCTGACGGCGCTCGAGAAGGGACAGCTGAATGATGAAGTCGTGGTGTCTGAAGCGGCCGCCGACTGTGAAGAGTCGCGCCTTGGCTTACATGCCGGCGATCGTCTGTCTTTGCGGGAACTTTTGTACGGCATGATGCTGCCTTCCGGAAATGATGCGGCCGTTGCCGTAGGTGAACATGTCGGACACGGGTCACTTGAAGCCTTCATTGCGATGATGAATGAGCAAGCACAGCGGGCGGGCGCGACAAGAACGAATTTTACCAATCCGCATGGTCTGCCGGACCCGATCAATCATTATACGACCGCTTATGATATGGCGCTGATCACGACGTATGCCTATGGAAAACCGGAATTTACGTCGATTGTCAATAGCCGGACGCATAGCGTCATCTTTGCCAACCGCGGAAAAATTACGGTTTCGAATACGAATCGCCTACTGGGTCGTTTTGCGGGAGCGAACGGCGTTAAAACCGGTTACACGCGAGAGGCCGGCGAATGTTTGGTCGCCGGCGCAGAGCGCGGCGGCGTTCAGTTGATTGCGGTGGTTTTAAATAGCCCGCAGCGCTGGGCGGATGCAGCGAGACTCTTGGAATACGGTTTTAAGACGCTTGGCATTCAGTAAAAGAGGATACAAATCACTTACTGGGGAAAAAGGGGTTTGGCTTTATCTGTAGAAATGGATAAAGAAAGGATCAGCAGTAGGGGAGGCTTTGTTACATGTCAATTTTAAAATGGAATGAGAAGTATCAAACCGGGGTAAAACAATTTGATCAGGAACATCAGCAACTGCTGCAGCGTTTTAATGATTTATATACAAATATCTTCGAGTGCGAAACGTTAGAACAGGAACGCAAACTAACGGCGGAAGTGCTGCAGGATTTGCTTGATTATGTACAATATCATTTTACCGCGGAAGAAGAGTTGATGAAAAAACATCACTATCCCGAATATGAGGAGCATCAAAAAGCGCATGGTTATTTTATCAAAGAGGTAACGGCGCTTTTGACTAAACATGAAGGCGGAGAACTGGCCCTATCGTTTCCGATATTTTCTTTTGTCAAAGAGTGGATCGATAATCATATCCTGATCGTCGACAAGCGCTACAGTGAGTTTTTCAAAAATAAGCTGGAACAATAAAAAGACGGCCCGCAGGGGGCCGTCTTTTAGCTTGCTTTTGTCTTTGCTGCTGCTTGAGAATTTTTCCCCATGAACAGCACATAATAGAAATAAGTGGCGATTACAGCGGGGATACCGGTGTATAAAACGATGTGCTGTGTTTCGTCCAGCCAGAGACTGGCTACGACGCCGAGATTGAGGAAGATAACAAGAAGGGGAACCAACGGGTAGAGCGGTGTGCGGAAGGTCAAATCTTTCAGGCTGCCGCCTTTGGCAATAAACTCTTTGCGGAAGTTTAACTGGCACCAGCCGATGATTACCCAGATCAGGCAGCCGGTTACGCCGGTGCTGGACATTAGCCAGAGGTAAACGCTGTCGGCTGCGTAGGCACTGGTCAACAGTGACATGCAGGCCAACGCCAGCGTCAAGAAAATGCCGTTATAAGGCACATCCCGTTTCGTCAGATTGCCCAACCACTGCGGCGCCAGACCCTCTTTGGACATCGACCAGAGAAGACGCGAGCAGGCGTAAAGCGCTGAATTTCCTGCCGACAACGCGGAGGTCATAACGACGAAGCTCATAATATCTTTTGCGATCGGCATGCCCATCATGCCGAACACGTGTGCAAACGGGCTTTCAAGAACGCCGGCCTCCTGCCAGGGAATCGTACCGGCTAAAACGCCCATCGCCAGAACGTAGAAAATGATGATGCGGGCCGTGATGCCTTTGATAACGCGGGGGACATGCTTGCCGGGGTTGTCGCATTCACCGGCGGCGATGCCAACCAGTTCTGCGCCTTGGAAGGAATAAACAACAGCAACCATCGTCAGGAAGACGGCATTGAAGCCGTTAGGAAAGATTCCCTCGCCGCCGGTGTTGAAATTGCTGAACATCAGCGCTTCATGACCGCTGTTAAAACCAAACATCATACTCGCGCCTGCAATAATGAAGCCGATGATCGCGGCAACCTTGATGCTGGCAAACCAAAATTCCGCTTCGCCATAAGCTTTAACGGAAACGAGATTCAATACGGCAAGGACTACTGCGAACACGGCGCACCAGATCCATGTAGATACCATGGGGAACCAATTGTTCATAATGATGCCGGCGGCGGTAAAATCGGCCGCGATGCAAATCGCCCAGTTGATCCAGTATAGCCAACCGGTAGTGAAACCGGCCGCCGGAGAAATAAAACGAGTCGCATAACTTTGAAAAGAACCGGAAACCGGCATTGCTACCGTCAGCTCGCCGAGGCAAAGCAAGACCAGATACATGATGAAGCCGCCAAACAGATAGGCCAGCAGTGCACCAAGCGGGCCGGCTTGGTTGATCGTTTGACCGGAACCGAGAAAAAGGCCGGTGCCGATCGTGCCGCCGATAGAGATCATCATCAGATGGCGGGATTTCATGTCGCGGCGCAGAGACTCTTTCTGCGGCATCATTTGCGACAATAATGAATTTTCGTTAGACATGGAAGATACCTCCTTGTAAAAATAATAATAAGTGCGAGCTTTTCTAAAAAAAGAAAAATGGTTGCGAGGCTCTACGCCCACAACCATTACAATTCTCACATTCCGACGAACGCGAAGCTTGCGTTGCTGTGAGATAGCGCTTCATCGTATTGCTTTCGATGACAGTCCAGCATCTGTTCGATGCAAGCCCAGCAAGAAATTCTTTGGCAAAATATCCTGCTTCGGCAGTTGCCCCTTTCACTTCGGATCCTTGTTGCCTGCTCCCCGAAGATACTGATGACACCCGCGCCTCTATCCTACACGCCCTATTAATTTCCACTTAATTGTAAAGGAAAAAAAGGTGCTTGTCAATTGAACAAACCGGAAAAATGTCCGTGATACTGTATACATTGACGTTAAACGTCTGAAACCATATGATAAAAGAGGAGTAAAGTAAAGGGAGGCTGCGTATGGCAAAAAAGGAACCCATTCTTGACGCGAAATTCGCCCAATCATTGGTGGATATTATTGCAGCGGAATTAAACAAAAATGTAAATATTGTCGATGAAGACGGCATTATTATTGCTTCATTTAGTCCGGAACGAATTGGTAAATTGCATGAAGCGGCTGCGCTTCATTTAACCGGCAGTCTGGCCGAAGAATTTTCCGTTAGCGAGGCTGATGAGAAAAAATGGCCGGGCGTGCGCAGCGGATTTAACGTTGCGATCCGTTATCGCAATCGCAGGGCTGGATTCATCGGCGTCACAGGGCAACCGGAGACTGCGGCGCCTTATGCCAGACTGGCAGCCCGTTTCGTTGCCGCGGCACTGGAGGCGAACGAACGCCAGCAACTACTGCTGAAGACATTGCGGGAGAAAAAAGAGCTGCAGTCCAGCCTGCTGAATCAGATTATTCGCGTTCAGGAAGAAGAGCGACGCAAGATATCTCGCGAGCTTCACGATGAAACCAGCCAATCATTGACTTCCATTATAATGGGCTTGCGTTTGCTGGCGGAACAGATGCCGGAGGAAGCGTGGCGGGAAAAAGTGCTGGCGATGCGAGAGGTGGCGGCGGGAACGTTGGATGCGGTTCACCGTTTAGCGGTAGAGCTTCGTCCGCTTTTACTCGATGATCTCGGACTTGCACCGGCGCTGCAGCGCTATGCGGAAACATACGCTAAACAATATGGCATCAATGTGCAGTTGGATGTGAGCGAAGTTGCAGGTTGTCGTTTCTTGCCGGAGATCGAGACCGCTTTATACCGCATCGTTCAGGAGGCGCTGACTAATATTGCGAAGCATGCCGAGGCCAGTCAGGTTTGGATTTGCATCGGCAAAAAACAACGTCGTCTTTATTGTCGCGTGCAAGATGACGGAAAAGGCTTCGAGCGGACGATACTGAATAAAGCGGTTGACGGCAGACCCTGCCTTGGCATTCACGGTATGCAGGAACGGGTGGAATTGTTGCAGGGCGAGTTTGAAATTATCTCTCAGCCCGGCGGCGGTACGACCGTATGGGTTGAAGTGCCGGCCCGTAAACGATAAAAAAGCCAGATGCTGCTGCATCTGGCTTTTTATCGTTTTATTTTGCTCCGGCCTGGTACGATTGATCGAGAAGCTGGATAACATGGAGCGAATCCTGTGTCATGCCGTTTTGGATCAGACCATCTGTAATGTGCATCCGGCAACTGCCGCAGCTTGTGGCGACGATATCGGCCTTGGTTGATGCGATATCGGCAACCTTGCGGTCGTTAATCTTGCGTGAGAGTTCATAGTTGGCGAGACTGAAGGAACCACCGGCGCCGCAGCAACGGGCAGGTTCTTTCATCTCGGCGAACGTTACGCCGGGAATGGCTTGCAAAATCTCACGCGGTTGTTTCGTTACCTTAATGCCGCGCGCCATGTGACAGGGGTCGTGCATGGTTACGGTCGCAGCGACTTTGCCTAACTTGCTGCGATCGAATTTTGCGATATCCACAAGAAATTCGCTGATTTCATAGGTTTTGGCGGCAAGTTTCTTCGCCTTTTCCGTCATCAAAGCATCATCGGCAAAGAGGTGGGGGTATTCGATCTTGAAGGCTTCCGCGCAAGAGCCGCAAGCAGCAACGACATAATCGCAAGGCGTTTCACTGAAGATGTCAATGTTGTGCTTAGCCAAGACGCGTGCCGAGTCAATATCGCCGGACATATAAACCGGCGTACCGCAACAGTGTTGCAAGGAAGGCAGCGTAACTTCGATGTTGTTCGCTTTCAGAACGTTCAGAACCGAATTACCGATATCGGTATAAATGTAATTAATCGTGCAACCGGTAAAGAAGAGGACTTTTAGACGCGGCTTATCAACTTTGATCGTTTCAGGATGCTGACTGCGCAGCGGCGTGGAGGCAAACGGCGCTGTGATGCGGCGTTTGTCCATACCCGGCATCGGGAAACGGGCAATGGCAGCCATTTTTCCCGGCAGCTTTTTAAAAGACAACGGTCCGAACAGACCGGCCATGCGCAGGCTGAAATCAAATAACGGACGATTCTTCAAGAGGGCAAAAACCTTTTGCTTGATCGGGTGCAGACCGCGCGCCTTGACGATTGCCTGGCGGCCTCGCAAAATCAAGTCGTCGGCCGGTACGCCGCAAGGGCATTTGGCGGCGCAAGCCTTACAGGAAACGCATTTTGCCATTGCCGTATCAAAATTAGCCGATAAGGGAATGACGCCTTTTAAAACGCCTTCCATTAAAGAAAGTTTGCCGCGTGCGACCGCATTTTCCCGGCCGATTTCTTTATACAGCGGGCAGACTTCCATACAATTGCCGCATTTCATACAATTGGCTAATGCATCCTCGATATCTTTCAGTAAAGCTTGATCCTGAGAGCGGATATCCTGGGCAGTGATTTTCTCCGTCATTGCTTAACACTCCCCTATCAGTTTTCCTGGATTGAGAATCAGATTAGGATCCAGGGCGCGCTTGATCGACTTCATCGCATTCATGGCAACAGGGCCATGCTGCGCCTGCATCCAAGGGAGCTTGCCAAGACCGATGCCATGCTCGCCGCTCAGCGTGCCGCCCAGTTCAATGGCAGTGCGGAACATTTCGTCCATTGCCTTTTGCACGCGTTCCATTTCTTTGCTGTCGCGAATGTCGCAAACGATTGTCGGGTGCATATTGCCGTCTCCGGCATGACCGAAAGTGCCGATTGTGACCTGATGTTTGACGGCAAGTTGACTGACGGCCCGTAGAAAGGCTGGAACCTGGTTGCGAGGGACCGTTGCATCTTCGACATAGGTGGTGGGGCGCAGTTTGGCCAGAGCCGGCAAGGCTGCACGGCGTGCGGCCCAAAGTTTGTCGCGCTCATTGTCGTCCTTCGCGATTTGAACGGAATCGGCATGGTTGGCGGTGAGTACTTCCATGACTTTCGCGGCTTCCTTTTCCACGACGGTAGGGTTGCCGTCCACTTCGATCAAGAGCACGGCTTCGGCGTCGAGCGGCAGGCCGACATGTGCATAATCTTCTACGGTGCGGATCGTGGCATTGTCCATAATCTCCAGCGTTGCCGGAATGATTTTGGCGGCAATGATGCCGGAGACGGCTTTGCCCGCGTTATCCAAATCTTTAAAGATTGCCATCATGCTTTTCTTTGCTTCCGGCGCCGGAACCAACTTAACGGTCGCTTTGGTAATAACGCCGAGAGTTCCTTCTGCACCGGTGAATAACTTGGTCATATCGTAGCCGGAGACGTCTTTAACGTTCTTACCGCCGGTCGTCATAGTGTCGCCGCTGGCAAGGACGATGTCAAGTCCCATTACGTAATGTTTGGAAACGCCGTATTTCAGACCGCGCAGTCCGCCTGCGTTTTCGGCGATGGTGCCGCCTAAGGTTGCGGTGTTTACTGTACCGGGGTCGGGAGGATAAATCAAACCATGAGCGGCGACCGCTTTATTCAGGTCAGCGACGATGACGCCCGGTTCGGCGACTGCAACCAGATTTTCCAGATCGATTTCAATGATTTTATTGAGCCGGGTCATGAGTAAGACGATGCCGCCTTTTGTCGGAACGCAACCAGCGCTTAGATTGGTGCCGGAACCACGCGTATAAACAGGGATACGGTTTTCATTAGCCAGTGCGAGTATTTTTCCAGTCTCTTCAGCATTGGCAGGCATAACAACAACGTCCGGCATATGAGCATGACCAGGGGTTGCGTCATACGAATAGGAATACAGATCCTCCTGTGTGGTAAGAACATTTTCCTTGCCTACGATTGCAGTCAGGGAATCCAGTAGCTTCTTCTCCATAACTCAAGCTCCTTTAAGTTAAATTATTTCAAAACACTAACAATAAGGCTTACTATGATTCTGCACTTTTTGTCGAAAAATGTAAATCGGGCAGACCCTGTAAAATAACGTAAGGTGTTATCCTACAATGAAGTAAGATAACACCTTACGTTATTTTACAAAGGTAATAGTTTGTGTTGGATCGCATAGTTGACCAGTTCCGATTTTTTGTGGATGGCCAGTTTGCCCATGATGCGCGAACGGTACGTGTCGACGGTCTTGGGACTAAGCGACATTTGGCGGGCGATTTCACTGTTGGTATAGCCTTGGGCGAGGTAGCGTAAGACTTCGCGTTCTCTGACGCTGAGCAACTGATAGGGATCGTTTTCCGGCAATGAGGCATCCGAAGTTTTATGCAGCAGATTGTCAATCAGCGTATGTGCCACGATTTCGCTCAAATGCTTTTGCCCGCTGTGTACTTTGCGAATGGCCTCGACCAATTCCGTATCGGCCGATTTTTTTAGCACGTAACCATTGGCGCCGGCTCGCATGACTTCTTTGATATATTCTGCTTCGTCATACATGGTAAGAACCAAAATCGGGCAAGTAAGACCGCGGGCGCGAATTTCATTAATGCAGTCAACGCCGTTCATATCCGGCATCGACAAATCGAGCAATAACAAGTCCGGTTCGCATTCTTCGACCAATTGTAAGGCTTGCAAACCGTTGTCGGCTTCACCGATGACAGTGAAGTCGGGATAAAACGTCAGTAAGGCTTTCAATCCGGAACGCAGTACGGCATGATCATCAGCGATGACTATGCGAATGGGCGTCGTTTCGATGGTAAGCAGCCCCCTTATCTTTTCTTTTCACTGTATCACAATGGTGGGTGTACTGTAAATCATAGCGCGGATTCTTTTCTTGCGGTATAATGGAGGAAAAAGTCTCTGACGGAGGTACAGATATGAATTTGTTTGATGTCATAGGCCCGATCATGATCGGTCCGTCCAGTTCGCACACAGCGGGGGCGGTACGTCTTGGAAACTTGGGAAAAGCCATTCTGGGTGAAAAAGTTCAAACAGCTGTTGTCGGGTTGCATGGATCTTTTGCCCAGACGTACCGAGGTCATGGAACCGACCGCGCGTTGGCGGCTGGACTTTTAGGTTGGGCCACGGATGATGCTCGCATTCCGGATTCGCTGACGATCGCTGCAGACAGCGGGCTTGAAATAAGCTTTACGACAGTCAACCTGGGTGAATTGGCGCATCCTAATTCGGTGCAGTTTACTTTGACGGGCGAGAGCGGAAAAGTCTGTCGCGTCAAAGGTGCATCAATTGGCGGCGGCCAAGTGGTGGTCAGTGAGATCGATGGTTTTCCGGTAGAGTTGAGCGGCCAATTCCCGACGATTTTAACGATGCACAAAGACCGTCCCGGCGCCATTGCGTTGGTGACGAGCATTTTATCGACACAGGGCGTCAATATTGCGCAGATGAGAGTGTTCCGACGTGAAAAAGGCGGTTTGGCGGCGATGATTGTCGAGACCGATCAACCGATTGGCGATGCGGAACTGGAAGTGATTCAAAAATTGCCGCATATTGAGTCGGTACGCCGGATTCAGCTGGGGTGAAAAGCGAAGAGTAGAGGGGGACATTGAAAAATGGCCGAAAAATTATCGTTGCAACAATGGCTGCAGGCTGCTGAAGAAGAGAATAATACGTTTGGCGCCTATTGCCTCGCGTTTCAAGCCAAGGACATGGAGATGACGGAGCAGGCGATCCTTGAGCGGATGCTGGAAATCATGCAAGTCATGGAAGAATCGGCTCTTGCCGGACTTAAGGGCGTTAAATCGATGGGCGGTCTGGTCGGGCAGAACGCTTCGCTGATGGCTTCCTATCAGGAACGCAAAGAAAAATCGTTGGTGGGGCCGATCGTAAGCAATGCGATCCGCACCGCTCTTGCCGTCGGCGAGGCGAATGCCGCGATGGGACGGATCGTCGCGGCGCCGACGGCTGGCGCAAGTGGTACGTTACCGGCCGTTCTTTTGGCGCTTGAAGAGCCGTTGGCGTTGAAAAAAATTGATTTGGCAAGAGGCTTGGTTGTCGCTGGCGTGATCGGCATGGTCATCGCGTCCCGTGCATCGTTGTCCGGTGCGGCTGGCGGATGCCAGGCTGAGTGTGGTTCAGCCGCTGCGATGGCGGCGGCGGCCGCTGTCGATTTGGCAGGCGGTACGCCGCGGCAGGTCGGTCAGGCTGTAGCGATGACGATCAAGAATATGCTGGGCTTGGTTTGCGACCCGGTTGCCGGATTGGTCGAAGTTCCCTGTGTAAAACGCAATGCAGGCGCTGCTGCGCAGGCATTGGTTGCGGCAGAAATGGCGATGGCTGGCGTGGAAAGCGTGATTCCAGTCGATGAAGTCATTGATGCGATGTCCTCTGTGGGCTGCGCTATGTCAGGCACATTGCGCGAAACGGCCCAGGGCGGTCTTGCCGTTACCCCGACCGGGGCAGCATGGCAGGAAAAATTATTCGGTAAAAAGTAGCAGAAACAGCCAGGATTTGCGCGATGGAAGCAATCCTGGCTGTTTTTGCTAAACTTGAAAAAATGAAAAGAAAAATGTTTGCGGTATTCTGAAAATTTGAGTGGTATAATAGAAGAGCAAGGATACTATGTAGCATAGGGTGTGAAGATGAATGTCAGGTGAGGTCTTTTTCATCGGAAGCGTGACCTGTTTTTTTATGGGTGCCCTGGTTGCTGTTATTATGAAAGAAAATTCACGCATTAACAATTTGTTTTCACACCTCTTCGCCCTGGCGGGAAGTTTAGCGGCAGCGGCGTCTGCTTGCGTTGTCTATGCGACTGGGCAGGGGTGGGAAATCGGACTGCCTTTTTCTGTTTGGCAGGAAGAGGCGATGTTTCGCCTCGACCACCTAGGCGCCTTCTTTCTCTTTATGACGGGCGTCGGCGGAGCTGCGGTCAGTTTGTATGCGATCGGCTATTGTCGTAGCTATATGAGGCGCAGATTATGGCTGTTGACAGGGCTTTACAATGTCTTTCTCTTGTCGCTGGTATTGGTATTTAGCGCACAACATGCGCTTTTATTTCTACTGGCCTGGGAAGTCATGGCGCTCTCCTCTTGTCTTTTGGTCAATCATGAATATGAAGAAGCGGGAGTCAGCCAAGCGGCTTATTTATATTTTGCCATGACGCAAGCAGGAACTGCTTTTATCGTCATGGCTTTTTTTTCTCTTGCCGCCGCCAGCGGCAGCATGGACTTTAGTCTGCTGAACGGAGCGTTCTTGACAGAAGGAGAACGTAACTTTGTTTTTCTCTGCGCTCTCATTGGCTTTGGCGCAAAAGGAGGCTTGATGCCTCTTCATATCTGGCTGCCGCGGGCGCATCCTGCAGCCCCCAGTCATATTTCCGCGCTAATGTCGGGCGTTATGCTAAAAACAGCGGTGTATGGGATGCTGCGCATGTCTTTGCAGTTTTTGCCCAGCGGGCCATTGTGGTGGGGAGAGTTGATGGTCGCGGTGGGCTTGATTAGTTTATTGTTGGGGATTTTATATGCATTTTTAGAAAAAGACTTGAAACGGTTGTTGGCTTACAGCAGCGTGGAAAATGTCGGTTTGATTTTTTTTACCATTGGCGTGGGTCTCTTGTTTTCCAGTAAAGGGGACTGGGCGGCGGCTCAGTTTGCCTGGACGGCTGCGCTTTGCCACGCGCTGAATCATTCGCTCTTTAAGACACTGGCTTTTTTAGGCGTGGGAGCCGTTTATCAGGCAACGCACAGCAAGGACGCCGACCAGTTGGGCGGTTTGATCAAAAAAATGCCCTATACGGCTGTATTCTTTCTTATCTCTGTAATGGCCCTGGCTGCACTTCCGCCGCTCAATGGATTTTGGGGCGAGTGGCTGATTTTTCAGGCGGTGTTGCAATTAGGACCGGTTTTAGGCGGTATGGTCGGCAAGCTGATTAGCGCGCTTTTGATTGCGGGGCTTGGGATGGCGGGCGTGTTTGCAGCCGCTTGCTTTGTTGAAGCCTTTGGCATCAGTTTTCTGGCCAAGGCGCGAAGCAAAGGGGCCGATGAGGCGAAAGAAGTCGCTTTGACAATGCGGGCAGGGCAGGGCGTCTTGGCTCTTTGCTGCGTGGGAGCGGCCGTGTTCCCGCAATTCGTCATTCAAAATGCTGCAGCAGCGTTGCCGGCGGGAGTGCTTGTCTGGTCAGGCGATATGTCCTTGTTTTCTGCCGCCTTGCCTAACGGATATAGCATCGACAGTCGCTGGCTAATCGCCTCGTTGTTTGCGGGTCTCGTTCTCAGTTTGGGTTTGGCGCGTTTAGGCGGCAAGGAAAAGCAGACGCCGGGTGAAACTTGGACCTGCGGTATTGTGCCGGATCGCCAGATGGAATATACGGCCAGCGGGTTTTCCCAGGCGGCTAAACGAGCCTTTCGCCGTGTCGTTCATCCGCATGAAGAGCAATTGATCAATCAGAGTCCGCATCGTTATCATGGACAGAAATTGAGCTATGAAATTCGATTGCATTATTTGTTCAGTACGCAGATTTATGAACCGCTGCAGCGCAGATTGGTGGAAGCGGCTCAAATTATGAAACAAATTCAAGGCGGCAGTGTGCAGGTTTATGTGGGATATATCTTTGTCGTGACCATTGCTGTCTTGCTGTGGAGTGCGAGGTGATGGAGATGAATTTGACGGAAACATCTAATGTCATCGTGGCGATTGCAAGCGCGCCTTTGCTAAATGGACTGATCAAGGCTGCGAAAGCGCGCTTGCAGAACCGACGCGGACCAAGGTTGTTACAGGGGTATTTTGATATCAGAAAGTGGCTGCATAAGGATGCGGTGGTGTCGCCTACGACATCATGGATTTTTGCGGCGGCGCCCTACGTATATCTGGCGGCGACGGTTGCGGCGACAGTACAGCTCTTCGCTATGGACTTTATTGTCATGATTTATTTGTTGGCCAGCGGACGCTTCTTTCTTGTGCTGGCATCGCTCGATGCCGGCAGTGCGTTTGGCGGCATGGGCGGGGCGCGGGAAATGTTCATTGCCGCGCTAGTTGAGCCTGCGTTGCTGTTGGCGGCGGCCACATTGGCGCTGCCGGCGCAAAGCACGCAAATGGCGCTTCTGACAGCAACGGCAGAAAGCGGTTCGATTCAGTTGTCGCAGTTGCTGGCGGCGATTGCCTTCTATCTCGTCTTAGTGGCGGAGACTGGTCGAATTCCTGTCGATAATCCGGATACGCATCTCGAACTGACGATGATTCACGAAGGAATGATCCTCGAATATTCCGGTCACCGGCTGGCCTTGATCCATTTGGCAGCTGCCCTAAAACAGCTTCTTTTCATTGTGCTGTTCTGCCAATTGTTTTTGCCGTGGGGAGATGCGGCCTGGCTGGCGGTAAAAGTGATGCTGGTTGCGCTGCTATTGGCGCTGACCGAGACAAGTACCAATAAGATGCGACTCTTTAAAGTACCGGAATTTCTCATGTTATCGGGCCTGATATCTTTGTTGGCGTTGCTTGCGCAGTAAGGAGGCGGAATATGAATATACTGACGGTATTATTGATGCTGACGTCCTTCAGTTTGACCCGGGTATCACATATGAAGACGGCGGTGCAACTTTTAGTGGCGCAATCGCTTATGGTCGCAGCCGTATGCGTAGTCGTGGCTGCAGAAACAGCGAGTCTGCACGGCTATCTGGTTGCAGGGCTGACGCTCGTAGTAAAGGCAGGGTTGATCCCTTTTTCTCTGCTGCGCATGCTGAAAGCGTCCCGCCACGAAAGAGAAATTCATCCGATCTTATCCTATAATTTATCCTCGCTGGCGGCGGGTCTTTGCCTCGTATTAGCGCACAGTATCGTTGGGCAGGCGAAAATCGGCGCGGATAATGGCGAAGCGCTGGCATCGGCGATCGCGTTAACGCTTTTAGGTTTGATGTTGATCATGACGCGACGCCAAGCGCTTATGCAGGTCGTCGGTTTACTGACAATGGAGAACGGTTTATATTTGGTGGGGCTGTCGATTACGCATGGTCTGCCTTTGATTATTGAATTGGGCATCTTTTTTGATGTTTTGGTTGTAGCCGTTGTTCTTTCGATTCTAATTCGTCGTTTACGCTTGAAAGGATTATCGACGGACACGAGTCAATTACAAGAATTGAAAGGTTGATGCTTTTTGGATGTATTGATCGGGCTAATTGTCGGTGTTCCAGCGGCCATTGCGGCAGCGGGCTTTCTTTTGCACGAACGAAAAGATGCATTGCAAAGGCTTAATCAAGGCGGAAGCCTGATCTTGTTGCTGCTGATTGCCATAGTGGCGAGAGCGGTTGCGCAGCATGGCGTCATTCAAGGAGGTCTTTTTTACGTCGATTCGCTCAGCGCCCTGCTGCTTATTGTGGTCGGTATCTTGCAGACGACGGCATGCTGGGTTTCAGCGCCTTATCTGGCGGAGGAAGGCGTAAGCAAAGAGGAATTGGCTAAATACTATGCGCTGTTGCAGCTGTTCATCTGCACGATGCTATTGGTTTTGATGGTGGAAAATCTGGGCATTATGTGGGTCGCGGTCGAAGCTACGACGCTTGCCTCAGCGCTCTTAGTGGCTTTTTACGTCAGCCGTTCGGCGCTGGAGGCGGCCTGGAAATATGTTATGGTTTGTACGGTCGGAATCTGTCTGGCGTTACTGGGTTTGATGATCCTTTATTATGCACAGACGGCAGCGGGCGGAAACGGCAGCGATGCATTGAGCTGGCTTGTGTTGCGCCGTGAGATCGGCACGTTGAACCCGCTGCTTGTAAAGCTGTCGCTGATTTTTATTGTGATCGGGTATGGCACAAAGATCGGTTTGGCGCCGATGCATACTTGGCTGCCTGATGCGCACAGTCAGGCGCCGTCACCGGTCAGCGGCCTTCTTTCCGGCGCTTTGCTGAGCTGCGCCATGTATGTGCTCTTAAGACACCTGGCGCTTTTTCAGGACGCAGTGCCGCATGCTTTCTTGCAATGGTTGCTGCTAGGGTTTGGTTTGTTCTCGATTGTGGTTGCGCTGCCGTTCATTTTGGTGCAGCATGACGTGAAACGTTTGTTGGCCTACTCAAGCGTTGAAAACATGGGGATTATTCTGGTCGGCGTAGGAATTTGGACGCCGCTGGCCATGTATGGCGCGTTACTGCATCTGATTAATCATGCGTTGATAAAATCCGCCTTATTCTATTTGTCAGGCGTGATTGCGCAGCGTTACCACACCAAGGACATTTTGCGCATCCGGGGCCTTGTCAGGCTGATGCCGCTAACCGGCAGTTTATTTTTGCTGCTCTTATTAACGATTACCGGAGTGCCGCCGATGGGCATCTTCATCAGCAAACTAACGATCATATGGGCTGCGTTTCAAAGCGGCGACCGTTTGCTGGGCGTAAGCCTGCTGCTGCTTTTGGCCGGAGTTTGCGCGGGACTTTTGTATTATTGCTGGCAGATTTGTTTCAGCGTACAGCCCCGGCAGGCGGTACCGTCAGAAGCGGAACGGGTTGTGCTGGCGGCGGCCGGAATATCTTTTTCCGTCGTCTTATTTTTAGGCTTGGTGATGCCTGTCTGGCTGGGTGAGATGCTGCACCAAGCGGTGTTGATGGTTATGGGGGGATGAAAATGGCCTGGAATGTGGATAAGAATGTCTGGTTACTGCGCAGTGAGGATTTAGTCGAGCAGGGGTTTTCTTTGGCGGCCATGTTTGCTAATGATGAGCGGCAGCAGCGCGGAGCTTTTGCCGTTTATGCGGTTTTTGCCAAAGCGGGCGAGTGGGAAATCATGCGGACGCTCTGTCGGCCGGGGGATGAAAAATTCCCTTCGATGGCAGTGGCATTGCCCGCTGCCGCCTGGTATGAACGCGAGATTCATGACTTGTTCGGCCTCGTTCCGGAAGGGCATCCTGATTTGAGACCGCTGGTCTTGCACGAATGTTTTGCGCAGGGGCATCATCCGCTTCGCAAAGATAGCGCAAGCGAGAGCGGAGAAAAAGGCGAGATGCTTTCGTACCCAATGTCATCGGTCAGCGGCCCGGGCGTGTTCCAAGTTCCGGTTGGACCAATCCATGCAGGCATTATTGAACCGGGGCATTTTCGTTTTAGCCAGGCGGGCGAAGAAATTTTGCAGTTGGACGCAAGATTGTTTTATACGCACCGGGGAATCGAAAAGGGCTTGGAAGGACAAACAATTGCACGTGCGGCCTTTATAGTGGAAAGGATTTGCGGCGCCTGTTCGGTATCGCATGCGTTGTCATTTGCACAGGCCGTGGAAAAATTAACGGCAACGCCCGTGCCGCCGACCGCCCGTTATTTGCGTATTGTGGCGGCGGAACTGGAGCGGATTTACAATCATGTGGGCGATGTCGGCAATCTATGCGCCGGCGTCGGTCTTGCCGTAGGCGTCAGTTTGGGCAGCCGCTTAAAAGAAATGCTACAGCGCTTAAACGGACGATTGTGCGGGAACCGTTTTTTGCGCGGCTGGGTTGTGCCGGGCGGCGTCTCTTTCGATCTGACGTTGGAACGACAAAAAGATATGGAAGAAACGCTTTGCGCTGTAGCCGCGGAGTTTGAAATACTGGCTACCATGCTGCAGGAGATGGAGTCTTTCACGGATCGTGTTGAAAAAACGGGCATACTGACGAGACAGGCGGTTGCTGACCTATGTATAGTCGGCGTGGCTGCAAGGGCCGCAGGCGTTCCGGTTGACGAACGGCGCGATCATCCTTACAGCGCTTATGATGAAATGGATTTTACCGTTGCGCTTCAGGAAAGTGGCGATGTCGCGGCACGTTTATGGGTGAGAGTCGACGAAGTCAGAGAATCACTGCGCTTGAT
Organism: Azotosporobacter soli; assembly: GCF_030542965.1. Taxonomy (NCBI): domain Bacteria; kingdom Bacillati; phylum Bacillota; class Negativicutes; order Selenomonadales; family Sporomusaceae; genus Azotosporobacter; species Azotosporobacter soli. Next base: position 2,646 of record NZ_JAUAOA010000033.1, on the reverse strand, counting down.
TCAGCAGGCGACGGCGCTGCTTTTACCTTTAGAGCGGCACTTGCGCAATCCGCTGGGGAAAATGAAGCCGTTCACGACCGCACTTGGCTGGAGCGAATCGGCGCGGGGGTCGAATCTGCACTGGATCATGGCGGGCGAAAACGAAACGATTTACCGTTATGTTGTCCGATCGGCCTCTTATCCGAATTGGCCCGCACTTAGCGTAGCGGCGCCGGGCAATATTATTCCCGATTTTCCGCTGATCAATAAAAGTTTTGAACTGTGTTATGGCTGTTTGGATCGATAAGGGGGTTGGATGATGCTGCGCATGTTGAAACAAATTTTGCATACGGGGCTTGCGACCGAAGCGTACGCTGACGAAGAAGCTTCGGTAGGATTGCGCGGAGAGCTTGTCATTGAAGCGCAAGGCTGCGATGGCTGTGGGAATTGCGCTCTGAATTGCCCGACGGGTGCACTGGAAGCGAAGCGGAAAAGATTGAAATGGGAAAGAAAAAAGTGTCTCTTTTGCGGTTTATGTGTCACGCAGTGTCAGCGCTGTCTCAGCCAAACGCAAAATGTTGCTTTGGCGGAACTGGGACTTCGTTTGGAAGGAGAAGCGGGAATCCTGCTTAGGAAAAGGATTTCCAATGTGTTGGGCCGATCCCTGCATGTTCGTCATCTCGATGCCGGATCTTGCAATGCTTGCGATTTTGAGATGTCCGCATTGGGTTCGCCCATTTATGACTTGCAGCAATACGGCATAGATTTTGTCGCTTCACCGCGCCATGCCGACTTATTGATGGTAACCGGGGTCGTCACGAAAAATTTACTGGAAGCCATCAAAATGACATATGAAGCAACGCCGGAGCCGCGCTTGGTGATGGCGGTCGGGGCTTGCGCTTGCAGCGGCAAGGTTTTTCCAAAGGGGTATGCGGTGGTCGGGGCGCTTGATGACGTGTTGCCGGTCGATATCTATGTGCCGGGATGTCCGCCGAGTCCTAGTGCACTCTTGCAGGGACTGTTCATGCTGCTTGGAAAATTTTAAAAATAAGGGAGAGGAGTTTGGGGATCGGGAGAGAAATGTTTAAAAAGGAAGAAAATCAATGATGTTGATGGAGGAATTGTGGATGAAAACTCTGGTCAGTACCGATAGAGCGCCTCAGGCTATCGGACCTTACTCGCAAGCGGTAAAAGCGAACGGTTTTCTATTCGTGTCGGGACAAATTCCCTTAGATCCGATAACCGGTCAAATCGTGTATGGGGGAATCGAATCGCAAACGCATCAGGTCTTGACGAATATCAAGGCTGTTTTGGAACATGAAGGACTGACCTTTGACCATGTCGTGAAGTCGGGTGTTTTTTTGCAAGATATGAATGATTTTTCCCATATGAATAAGATTTATGGCGAATATTTTACCAGTCCATACCCGGCGCGTGCATGCGTACAGGTAGCAAGACTGCCGCGTGACGTAAGCATTGAAATCGAGGTCATCGCCGTTTATCCGTAATTGCGTCAAGCATGCTGAAAAGGAAAAAGATCCGTAGCCGTAATAGTGTGAACCCCAAAAGCGGGAAGTTTTAAAAAGAGCCTTATGCCGTATGTAGCTGCTCTCGATATTTTATCGGGGGCAGCTTATTCAATTTTAATTGTAGCCGATCATTGTTATAATAATAGATGTATTCTTCCACGATCTCAATGATTTGTTCGTTGGTAGCGGTGAAATCCTGAGAGTAGAAGGCCTCTGTCTTCAAATGTGAGAAGAATGATTCGATTAGAACATTGTCAAAGCATACTCCCACCTGGGACATGCTTTGGATAATGTTCTTTTCTTTTACAAACTCTTGAAACCTCGGGGATGTATATAAACCACCTTGATCAGAATGAAGAATCACCTTTTCGATATTTCGACCTTGGATAGCCTGATTTATCGTATCAAAGGCGAGTTCCAAATTAGGAGATGTACTAATCACACTGCTGATTACTTCATTATTGAAACCGTCAATAATGGCAGAGAGATACAGGTTGGTTTCGCCGATAGTGATGGTTGAAACATCGGTATACCACTTCCTATTTGGTGCATCTGCTTTAAATTGCCGCTTGATTAAATCCGCTTTTTTAACAGCCACGTCCGGTTTGAAGTGAACGAATCTCTTGCGGCTGATTCGTGCTTGAAGATTATTTTCAGCCATAATACGACTTACGCGCTTATGGTTGATGTTTAGCTGATATTCGGTTCTTAGCACCTCTGTAACGCGCCTATATCCGTAGCGCCTCTTGTGTTTACTGCAGATTATTCTAATGTGTTTAAGTAGTTCATTCTCCAACCTATCATCTGGTTGTTTACGCCATCGGTAATAATTAGTTTTTGGGATCTCAAGAAAGGTTAACATCTCTCCAATTGGATATTTACTCTTAAGCGCCTCGAGAATTTCTACGAGTTGCTTCTTTGTTGTTTTCCTAAGATCCCATTTAACTTTCCCAGTATTTCGTTGTGCATTTCAAGCTGCTTAATTCTAAGCCTTAGACACTCAATCTCTGATAATTCCTCTATCCCTTTTTTATAAGTATACTGTTTTCCGACAGGCTGCTGAAAGCGATGGGTTTCACCATTTCGATACCAACTCATCCATCTTTTAATCTGTGTTTTACTTTTTATTCCTAAGACT
>NZ_JAUAOA010000032.1 GCF_030542965.1 Azotosporobacter soli | reverse complement strand
CTAGGCGTGTGGTTCCGGAAAGCTTATAGCTATAAGTAGAAAAGAAAAGCCTCCTTTGCTAGAATAAATGCAGGTTTGCCGACCGCATAAACTAACAAAGGAGGAGTATCCAAAATGGATAACAGCAGTTTAGCACACACAAAATGGAAATGCAAATACCATATAGTTTTCGCACCGAAATACAGAAGACAAATCATATATGGGAAAATAAAAAGTGATATCGGAGTTATACTGAGAAAGCTATGCGAACATAAAGGTGTTGAAATTATAGAAGCAAGTGCTTGCCCGGATCACGTTCACATGTTGGTAAGCATACCGCCGAAAATAAGCGTGTCAAGTTTTGTGGGGTATCTAAAAGGAAAGAGTTCATTAATGATATTTGATAGGCATGCGAACTTGAAATATCGATATGGCAATCGACAGTTTTGGTGTAAAGGATACTATGTAGATACAGTAGGTCGAAATAAAAAAGCAATTGAAGAGTATATCAAAAATCAGTTAAAAGACGATGTGATCGCCGAGCAACTTACTTTGAAAGAGCTAGTTGACCCGTTCACGGGTGAGCCAGCAAAAAAGTCGAAATAAGACCCCTTTAGGGGTAGACTGAAAAGGCTATGCGGTTGGCGGACTATTCAGCGAGTCTTGAGACTCAGCCAGTATTATGCCCTTATAGGGCTAAAGCAAACCACCCGTTAGACGGGTGGTCCTGATTCCTTTAGCGAGATTGCGTATCACTCGGCGGAAGAGGAATCTGGATTACGCATCTAAAACCTTTATTTTCATGGCTGGAAACATCGATGCGACCATGCAGTTTTTGTACGACCAGATTATGGACAATGTGCATACCGAGCCCGGTACCGCTGGTTCGTTTGGTTGTGAAAAACGGATCGAAAATTCGCTTTAGCACTTCGCTCGTCATGCCTCTGCCGTCATCTTGATAAGAAAGCGTAAGCAGATGCGCAACTTCATCCGCCGTCACGTTAAGCGTAATCGTGCCGCTATCGTCCGGTTGATAAGCGTGGAGCAGTGAGTTGCTGATCAGGTTGGTGATAATTTGTGAAAAAACTCCGGGATAACTATATAAATGCAAAGCGGGCGGACAATCGACGGTCACAGTGATCTTCGTCTTCTTTAATGCGGGATGAAGGCTAAGCAGAATGCTATGCAAATACTCGTCAAGATTAAAGTCGCGCTCCTGTTCAGAGGTTTGATCAACAGCCACCTGTTTGAAACTTTTCACCAGTTCTGCGGCTCGCACCAGATTCAAATGAATGATTTGGCTGCTTTCCTGGCAAGTTTCAATGAACTTTTCTACATCGCTCTTGCGCAACGCCGTAGTCTGAAACAAGCGGAAAAAATCTTCTGCTTGCTGCGAGAGGAAAGAGACGGCGGTGATGCCAACGCCGACCGGCGTGTTGATCTCATGTGCGACGCCGGCGACTAATTCGCCAAGTGCCGCCATTTTTTCCTGGCGCAACAACTCCGTTTGCGTGTTGCGTAGCTCAGCTAATGTTTGCGAGAGCTCTTCGTTCGTGTCAGACAGTTTTTGCTCGGCTGACTTCAAATCGGTTATATCGCCCATTGTAAGGAGAAAAGAAAGGGTTTCTCCGAGCGAATTGCGAATCGGCGAGATGACGATCAATCCCCAATAGGAGAGACCGTTTTGGCGCTGCAAAAACAATTCGCGACGCTGTTCATTCGGCGGATTAAGCAGTGACCAAAAAGGACGCCAGAGCTTTTCAAAACTTGTTGAGCCTTGAATGTTCAAATCTTGCAGCCGCGAAGCAAGCTCTCCTTTTAACTGCATTAAGTCATAACCGGAAACTTGGCAAAAGTTATGGTTGACGTATTCGATTTTACCATGGATGTCGGAGATTAAAATGGCATGCTCGCTTTGTTCGATTGCTTGCCAGAGTTTTCGTATCTCAGCAGAAGAACGGGCTTCTACTTTTTGAGCGCTGCGCAGGCTGCTGTAGCGCATAAGTAGCCAAATGATGCTTCCGGAAAAAAGTAGGTAGCAGGAATAGGCCCACCAGCTTTTCCAGGGGGGCGTACTGATAAAGATTTGCAGCTTTAACTCTTCTTCCGTCCAAACGCCGTCGCTGTCGGTTGCCTTGACTCGAAAAGTGTAGCTGCCGCCATCAAGATTGGTGTAACTGGCAAAACGGCGCGTGCCGGCATCCACCCAATCGGAGTCAAAGCCATCGAGGCGATAAGCGTATTTTATCTTTTCCGGTGACATATAGTCGATTGCAGCATATTCGAGGGAAAAATAGTTATCTTTGTAAGAGAGGTGAATCTTGACGGGGTCTGTACTGCTTAACGCTAGCGGAATTTCATGGTCAAAGACCTTGAAGCGAGTCAGGATAACTTTCGGCGTGAATTTTTTCTCGAGAATGGTTTCAGGAGAAAATCGGTTAAGACCGTTTTGGCCGCCGAAATAAAGATCGCCATTTTGACTTTGCCTGTAAGCGCCCAGGTTAAATTCATTGCCTTGCAGACCGTCAGAAACGGTAAAAATGTGATAAGTGTTATTGGCGGGATCGAATTTCGTCAAACCGCGATCACTGCTTAACCAAAGATCGCCTTGTTGGTCTTCCAGCAGGCCTAATAAAATATTGCTGCTAAGGCCATCTTTTTGCTGATAAGCGATAAAACCGTCTTTAGCTGGGTCATAGCGGTTTAAGCCGCCGCCCCAGGTGGCAATCCACAAATTGCCGAGCTTATCCTCGTGAATGGCGGTAATGTTTGAGTTGCTCAGGCTGTTTGGGTCGCGGTAGTCGTGTTTATAGCGGATAAACTCTTCACGGCTTCGATCAAAACGATTCAGTCCGTCGCTGGTTCCGACCCATAAAATGCCACGCCGATCAAGTGTGAGGGACTGAACATAATTGTTGCTTAAGCTGTTGGGGTCGTGAAGGTTATAACGATAAGGCGTAAAAAGGCCGCTGGCAGGATCGTAAAGAGTAAGTCCGCCACCCATTGTACCGATCCACAATTTTCCTGAAGGATCGGGATAAAGAGTGCTGATATTGTTATGCGTCAGCGTGTTATAAACGGAGGGATCATGCAGCAAGGTAGCGAAAGCGCCGTCGCTTTGGAGACGGGAAAGTCCTGCTGGCGTGCCGAACCAAAGCGTGCCTCTGCTATCCTGGGCAATCGCATTAACTTGGCTGTGCGGCAGGCTGCTGGCATTGCCTTGTTGATGAAAAAAAGAATGGACGAGATTTTTCGCTTGGTCGATATGGTTTAGGCCATTTTGCGTGCCGATCCAAAGGGTACCGTCAGGAGCTGTGAGGATGGATCTGACGTGATTGTCGCTTAGCTGAAAAGCTGGAGAGGCGCTTCTTCCGTACCATACAAACGGGTTTTGTCTTATTTTTTCGATTCCGTTGCCGTGAGTTGCCAGCCAAAGAATTTGGCGATCATCTTCTAGCATCGCGGCAATATAATTATTGCTGCGGCTGTTTGTACTTTGGGCGGCTTCTTGAATTGTTCTAAAGAGTTCTTCTTTAGGATCGAAAAAAATGAGACCCCCTTCTGTAGCAAGGCGGAGTCTTCCGTCTGCTGCGGGCAGTAAAGCGGTAATCATCTCAGACGACAAGTTGCCGGACTGCTCGGAATCTTGATTATACTGGACAAAGAGCCTGGCGGCACGTTGGTATTCGATTAAGCCTCTGTTTGTGCCAAGCCAAAGGCGACCTGCACGGTCTTCTGTCAACGCGGTTATATGAGGCTGCGGCAGACCGCTGTAAACTTTTTTTCGCTCGCTTGCAGATAAAAGGCGGCTGTATTCTGCCGTGTAACGTTCGAAAGTGCTCGAATCGGGATGAAAAAGATTCAAACCGTCTTCTGTGCCGATCCAGAGAAACCCGCTACTGTCTTGAAAGATCGTCGTAATATGGTTGTTGCTAAGCGTGCTTAAGTTGTCCGAAGCATGAAGAAAACGAATGAATTGATTGCTCGAAGGTTGCATGAGATTTAAACCGTCTTGGCTGCCGAACCAAAGATTCCCCTGCGTGTCGTCATAGATTACGCTGATGGCATCGTTGCTGAGGCTTGAGGGGTCGAGAGGGTCATGGCGCCAAACGGTAAAGTTATCTGTGATGCGGTTGAAACGGGCTAAGCCGCCGGATGTCCCGACCCAGATGGTGCCGTTTCGATCCTGGTGTAATGATAAAATGGCATCACGCGGCAAAGAGGTTTGTGTCATTCGATCATATTTATAAATATGAAAGGAGTAGGCATCGTAAACATAAAGTCCGTCTAACGTGCCGAACCACATCAGGCCGGAGAGTCGGTCCTTTAGCAGGCAGGTGATCCAATTTTGCGACAAGCCTTCACGACTGGAAAGGGTTTCACTAATATAGCTTTCGGAAAGTGATGAAGCTGGCTGCATAAAAACTTTGTCTGTCGCGTAGAGAAAGAAAAAAAAGAAGAAGCTCAAGAAAATCGAACAGCGCTTTAAAAAAACGGTTTTCATGTCGGAGCCTCCTTTAGCACATTAGAAAATGAAACGTAAACTATATTGAAAATTTCGACAGCTCGAACTTCTTTCCTGCCGGAACGATAAGATTACTAATTATAGTGAAGTAAGAAAAAAAGCTTTTTTTTAATAGTATGGAGGATTATAATATTTGTTGTACTATAATTATGAGCTGAAAGGATGAGAATCACGATGATGGGGAGAGCTTTAGTTGCTCAGGGTGGTGGACCCACGGCAGTCATTAATCAAACTTTAGTCGGCATCATTGAAGAAGCCCGTCGCTGGCCGCAAATCACCGGCATATATGGGGCGCTGCATGGGGTCGAAGGGTTGATCCGCGAAGAATTGGTTGATTTGAGCCAAGTCAGCAGTCATAATCTGGCCGAAGTTGCTGCAACTCCTTCTTCGGCATTGTTCTCTACGCGGGCCAAACCGGACGAAGAGTATTGTCGGAAAATCTATCGCGTACTGAAAGCGCATGATATCCGTTATTTCTTTTATATTGGAGGCAATGATTCATCGGATACGGTTCGTATTCTCAGTCGTCAGGCGCAGGCGGACGGATATGAGTTTCGCGCCATACACGTTCCAAAGACAATAGACAATGATTTGCTGGTTACAGACCATACGCCGGGCTTTGGTTCCGCAGCACGCTTTGTTGCGCAGGCTTTTGCCGGAATGAATCTGGACATGCAGGCGATGCCTGGCGTTTATATCGGCGTCGTTATGGGGCGCCATGCGGGATTTCTAACGGCTGCGGCTGCGGCTGCACAACGTTGCGCAGGCGATGGCCCGCATTTGATTTGTCTGCCGGAACATGTGTTCACGATGGAAGAATTTTTGGATCAGGTTGAAGCGGCCTATAAAGAGCATGGTTATTGCGTTGCGGCGGTGTCAGAAGGGATACGCGATGAAGCAGGGCAACCCATTCTTCTGCAATTAATGCAGGACGCCGAAAGGGATGCACATGGCAATGTCACGCTGTCGGGAACCGGAGCGCTTGGCGATTTGCTGGCCAAGGCGGTAAAAAAACGGCTGGCTATTTCTCGTGTGCGGGGCGATACATTTGGTTATCTGCAACGTTCTTTCTTAGGTTGCGTCTCGGATACCGATGCGCAAGAGGCGCGTGAAGCGGGCGAAAAAGCGGTGCAATTCGCAGTGCATAGTGATGCGGACGGTTCTATCACACTGCATCGTATCGGCAATTATCGGATCGAATACCGTTTGACGCCTCTTGATGAACTGGCCGGTAAGACCAAATATATGCCGGAAGAATTTTTATTGCGCGACCGATTCCATGTCACGGAAGCGTTTCGACGTTATCTGGAACCGTTACTGGGAACGAACGTGCCGGAAGTTGCTGCATTGCAGGCGCCGCGCGTGGCTAAAAAACTAGGCTGAAAAGAACGAGAGGGACCGCCTTAGATAGCGCTCGCTATCTAAGGCGGTCCCTCTCGCCGTGTAATGGAAATGGCCTTAAATTTGCCGTGCGAATGACCAGAGAGCGGCGGTGCCAAAGGCTGCAATTACCACGGCTGCGAGATATTGCAGGTTTTGCAGGCTGCGCGCGGTTAAACATTGACGAGACCAAGCGGCGAGCGAGCTAAGCAACAGCCACCACAGCAAGGAACCGCTGAAGATGCCAAACACGAAACTGAGTGTGACAGAGAGGTTTTCTGCTTCGATAATGCCGACGCTGGCGAACAGGGCCGCAAAAGATAAAATGGTCATCGGGTTGGTCAGAGTTAAAGCAAATGACGAAGCGGCTGCATGCCGATAATTGGAATCATCTGTTCGCCTGCCGTCAATATCCGGCGTATGTGAACGAAAAATTTGGTTTGCCAGATAAAGAAGAAACAGGCCGCCGAGTCCCTGCAGCCAGATTTGACTGAGCAGGATGAAGCGATGCAGCGCTGCGAAACCAAAAGCGGCGGCTATGCCGTATAACGCATCGGCTGACGCAGTGCCGATGCCGGTGTAAAATCCGTGCCAGAATCCGCCCGAAAGGGAACGGCGAATGCATAATATTCCGATCGGTCCGAGTGGAATGGCAATCGAGAGGCCGAGCAAAACACCCTTTAACCAAATCCATTCCATTATGCATCATCTCCTAACGGCAGACGCGGATTTTCTTTGCTGGAAGAAAGGATTACCGTGGTTCGCGTGCGTGATATGCCTGGCAATGCTTTTAAAGTCTCGCTGATGAAGGTTTCCAGCTCGGCGGTTGTGCGACAGCGAACCTTAAGAATATAATCCGCTTCGCCGGCGACGTGATGACATTCCATCACCAACGACTGCGTTTGCGTCAAATGGAGAAAGTCGCTACGATAGCGTGGGTGTTCGAGTGTTACCGAGATGAAAGCTGCTACGCTGCAGCCGAGCAAGAGAGGATTGCCAAGCGCGGCATATCCGGTGATGACGCCGGAATCTTCAAGCTTGCGTACCCGTTCGGCAACGGCTGGTGGAGTCAGGCCGACAAGATTCGCCAGTTCGGCCCAGGTTGCCCGACCGGACTGCAGTAAGTGGCGGATGATAGACAAATCATTTTTATCCACACAAACACTTCTTTCGTTAGTTTTTTATTTTAAATATTTCTTTTAATAAGAATAATAGTACTTAAATTAATTATTAGCAAGAATATCTTTTGCGGAAAACTATCTTTGCGCTGAAAAAGTGATATATGTGCGATGGTTTGAGAATGTATTTTTATAAGGCGGCAGGAAACAAAGTGGTGGACGGGGAATCTTTCTAACCATTGTCGTCTTGGGAGGGTAGGAGAATAAATGATAACGATCGTATTGTTACTTGTGATGACCAGTATTCCGTTGCTGTTGCTTCAGGCAGCAAGAAAAAGAGCGCGTAAAGAAACAGGCTGGAAAATGTATGCGGTCTTGGCAGGAGTCCTGATGATAGGCATGGTGGTAGCGAAAATTTTGAATGTCATATGAAGTTACGCTAAAAAGAGTAGCGATATGTCTGGGATTGCAGGAGTGTATTTGTTTTGTTGAAATATGAACGGCCCTATGAAGTGTTTGAAAATGAAGCCGCCTGGTCGCAGATGCGCTTCTGGTTGGAGGATTTAGGCGGAGAGTTAACGGGGAAATTGGAAGGCGGCCTGGCAAAGCATTATGGGATGCCAGCGGAGTTGGTGCGATTTCATGCGCCCTGCCAGGCGGATGGCGTACCGGATTTTGTGCAGGTGAAGGCGCTGATTGACCAATATTGCCATTATGATTTGCATCGCAGCGATTCTTTTTTATTGATCGGCGTTAAGGCATGGGCCTTTTCGATGCCGCATGTTATGAATGTGTTGCCGGAAATGCTGCGCCAAATTTTTGCTTTGCCAGAAGAAGAAAAACTGCCGTTTATTGCCGGATTTGAAGATGGCTTTCGTGATCTTCAAGTGGATGTGGCTTTATCACGTTTTTGATCAATGGGGATCTGCGGCGTCCCTGTTTTGGCAGGGACGCCTTTGTCTGCTATAATTAAGGAGAAAGGGGCTGGAGTCAATGAAAAAAATAGTGGGAATAGTGGCGGCTTTATGGCTACTGTGTTCGACTTTAGGAATGGCAAGCAATGCTGTTCAGCTGGCGGATGCGATCGAATGGCCGGCCACGATGAAAGCGTACGGCGGAAAGTTGCTTCTTTCCGATAGTCCGGAAACGGTTTATGGCGAAGGCGTACTATATCAGGATACGGTAGTTGGTGAGGCACGATTGTTTTTTCATCATGTCAATGCGAATGACAAGCCGTGTCGGATTGCAGTGATCGTTGAAAACCAAGGCATGAAGACGGCCAAGGTGCAAGTCTTACAACAAGGCCTTGGCGGTCCGGGGCTAGACTTTTTGGTTGTCGGCAAGCAGGCGCAAATGGATTATTTAAAAGGCGGCAATGTTTATCAGTTTGAAGTTCCGGGACGAAGCAGCTTGTCGATGTCGCCGCGTCTTGATCGGATGGTTGTGGAAACAAATGCCCTGGTTAATGGAATTTTCGATTTTAAGACAGATCGGCCGGTTCGTATCCGTGTATTAATGATGCCTGCCGAAGCCAATCCGATTCGTTTTGCCTATCTGGCACAAGTGCTGCCGGCCGATCAGTACCGTTTGCGTGGCACTTTCGAAGGCAAGGATCGCCTGATTACCTTAGCCAAACCATATAATGCGAAGATTCCCTGGCCGGTTGCCGTTACACTGGCGGATAATAAGCTGGATCCGTATCAACGCGGCATAGACGCGACGGACGGGAGCAGCACGGTCAACTATGGAAATTATGGCGTGGTCTATAAAGTGCAATGGGATTCAAGGCCGGGCGATACGCTGAATTATTATTTGAATCCGCGAGGCGGCGAATATGCTGGTGGTTTGGGCATCAAATATAAAGAACGCAAGATTCAAGTGCCGACTCCGGCGGACCGTTTGTTTTTCGGGACTTCAACAGTTAAGGAAAGCGAGCTTATCGGCAGCTATGAAGGCGGTCAGCCAGTTTGGTTTACGTTCAGCCCACCCGGTGCGTCAAATTTGCCGGTACGATTGGTAGTAGAACCGAGCCGGTAAGAAGAGACAACAACGAAAAAGAAGATCCCGCAATAGTGTGGGATCTTCTTACATGAGCAAGGCCGTTACTCGCCGAGAGAAAGATGTTTGGCGAAGGTGTTTAGTTTTCCTGCGACGGTGTTGATTTCCTGGACCGTACCGGCGACTTCGGTAACTGCGGTTGCAATCTGCATAATGACGGCATCAATGTGTTTCATTTGTTCATGAATGTTGCTGCCGTCGGTTTGAATGGCATGAATGATATCTTCTACTTTTTTGATGGAATCAGAACTGGTAGTGGCAAGCTTACGGATTTCTTCGGCGACTACGCTAAAGCCGCGTCCCAATTCGCCAACGCGAGCGGCTTCAATTGCCGCATTCAAACCGAGTAGGTTGGTTTGGCCGGAGACGCTCTTAATCAGGCCGAGCACTTGATCCGTTTCTTTAATGCGGACTTGTGAGTCGTCGGTGCTGTTTGTCAATAATCGGCTGACGGAAGCGGTTTCCTCGGCTTGAGCCGATATTTCCTGTGTTGCTTGCGCGAGACGAGTGATTTGGCCGTTAAGCAAGTCTGCCATTTCCATCAGTTCATCCTGCTGTTCAGTGGTTGTATCGACGCAGACTGCGCCTTGCACTTCGCCGCGGTCGTTTACGAGAGGCAAAGCTACGGCGATAAATGCTTCGCCATACAATTCTTTGCTGCCGCGCAAAACGATGCGCCGAGATTCGTGGATGGCTTGGTACATCGCGCTGCCTGGCTTTATGCTTGTTCCGGGGGTGATTTTTAGATCTTGTTTTTTGCTGGGCAGGTATTTGAGGAATTTTTCCCGATCTGAAATCATGATGCTCACATCGTTGACAAACAATCGTTGGATTTGAGGTAGTACGCAGAGAAATGATTCAAGCATGGTTTGTTTTCCTCCCGAGCACATAATAGATATACGTTCTTGCTCACGGGAAAAAATCCTGCAAGCGAGATGGAAATGAATGAATTTTTAGATGGTTTTGAATTTTGGAGAGTGAAAGATAAGGGGGAAGTAAAATGCCGCAATTGTTATTTCGTGGAATCGCACAAGAGGTAGTTGCAAAAACCAGCAAAGGACTAGTGGATGAATTAACCGAAATTATTGGTTGTCCACGCGACTACTTTACGCTGGAATGTTGTTCTAGTCTGTTTATCTCGGATGGTGAAACCGTTGCGGGGACGCCGCTTGTTCAGGTGAATTGGTTTGATCGCGGGCAGGAAACGCAGGATCGGGCTGCGCAAAGCGTGACGCGTCATTTGCGTGAAGCAGGGTGCCAGAACGTGGACGTGTACTTCGTCGCATTAAAAACGAATTGCTATTATGAAAATGGTGAGCATTTCTGAAAGAGTTGCCATGAATAGCGGGCAATTAAGTGAGTTTTTGGGCAATACTGAATACACTATCAATAAGCGATAGTGTATACATTTTGCTTAGGTTATCGTACAATAGATTCGAAACTACGGCATGGTAGCTAGCCTGCCGCCTAGAGAAATTAGATTGGCGAAGGAGTGCGTAGAGAAGATGGAAAAAGCAGTACAAACAGGCAACACAGTTCCGGTAGGCGTTTCGGCTCGTCACGTTCATCTGTCCCAAGCCCATTTGGATATATTGTTTGGTGCAGGGTATGAATTAACGGTGAAAAAAGAACTTTCTCAACCCGGACAATATGCTGCGCAGGAACGAGTGGATTTGGTCACCGAAAAAACGACTTTGAAAGGCGTCAGTATTTTAGGCCCGGTACGCAAGCAAAGTCAGGTTGAAGTTTCGCTGACGGATTCTTTGAAATTAGGTTTGAAGCCGCCGGTTCGCGACTCGGGTGATCTCAAAGAATCGCCGGGCATGACGCTTGTCGGTCCGAACGGCAGCGTGGTTTTGACTGAGGGCGTCATTGCCGCTTTCCGCCATATCCATATGACGCCACAAGATGCAGCGCAATTTGGCGTGAAGGATAAAGAAATCGTAAAAGTTCGTTGCGGCGGTCAACGAGGGCTGGTATTTGATAATGTGTTGATTCGCGTACATGAGCAATATGCACTTGAAATGCATATCGATACGGATGAAGCGAATGCCGGTATGTGCAAAACTGGCGAGCAACTGGAAGTCATTAAATAAATAGTTTTGAGTGGGACTGTATCGGACGAAAGTTTGGATGCAGTCTTTTTTTTTGCAGGCTGATTTAACGCAGTACAGGAGTCGCTTGGCAAGCGTCGAAATGTAATAATGGACAACAAGTGAGTAAAGGAATGTGAATGTGTTGGAAGAAAAAAAAGAGGCGCTGAATTATTTTAATCAGGGAAGAAAAATTTTGCTAGGGGCGTTGCTCGTGTTTTTGGGCAGCATCACGATACTATTGTTATTTGCCAAGACGATCTTAGTCATGCTGTTTATTACGCTATTTCTCTATTTGTTATTGGAGCCGTTGGTTGCTTGGCAGGAACGTTTTATGAAACGGGGGTCAGCTTCGACTTTGGCCATTCTTTTTTTTATCGGTGTATTGTTATTGCTTGCGGCAGGGACCGTTCAGTCGGTCATACCGGACTTGAGTAATTTCGGCAAAGAGTTTCCTAGCAGTATCAGCCGCTTTGATCAGCAAGAGTGGCTGGACTTATTGCCGAAAGAAATGGCGGAATATGGCAAGGAAATGCTTAAGGAAGCGACTGGAATCGCTGTTTCGTTAGTTAAACAATCACTGGTTCCTTTATTGAAAACCTTTTCCAGCCTAGTAGAAATGATTGCAATCCCCATTCTGACTTTCTATTTACTGAAAGATGGAGCTAAGCTGTGGCAGGCTGCTGCAAATCTCTTGCCGGTTTCGGTCGTAACGGCGATTGAACCACTGGGAATCGATTGTTTAAAAGTATTGAAAGCATATATTCGTGGACAAGTGATGATCGCAGCGTTTGCCGGCAGCGTCGTATTTATCGGCAGTCTGGTATTTGGTTTACCGCACGGTGCTGTGTTGGCGCTGGTTTCGGCTGTGTCGGAATTTGTGCCGGTGATTGGAAGCGTAATCGCTACAGTGCCGGGCGTGTTGGTAGGCTTGATGGAATCACCGCAATTGGCATTTAAAGTGCTGCTTTTTTATGTTGTGTTGCTGAATGTGAATCATAATTTTATTTATCCTAAGGTGGTCGGCGATGTGATTCGCGTTCATCCATTGGTGATTTTGTTGGCAATTTTGCTGTTTGGTACACTGTTTGGCGTAATTGGCATGCTGTTTGCTGTGCCGAGCATAGCGGTCGGACGAATTTGGCTGCATCATTTTGCTGAGCGACGTAATTTGTTGTAGAAGAAAGGAAGTGAACAGGATGATATTAAAAGGAAATCGTTTAGCAGGGCTGCTGTTTTTACTGGTGCTGTTTTTGGCTTTTCCGTCGATTGGAAAGGCTGCGCCGGAACTAGTGCGCCAATTTGAAGGTGGCCAAGAATATCGCTTGAGTAACGGTCTGAAGGTGGTTTTATTTCCAGATGAATCGAAACCGGTGGCGACCGTTAATATCACATATTTGGTCGGCTCACGTCATGAGGGCTATGGGGAACGCGGCATGGCTCATATGTTAGAACACATGATGTTCAAGGGTTCGTCGCTGCATCCGGACATTCCGGCTGAACTGGCAAAACATGGCGGCCAGGCGAACGGAACGACGTGGTATGACCGGACAAATTACTATGAGGTGCTGCCGGAAGGCGAAGAGCATTTGGCCTGGGCGCTTAGTCTGGAAGCGGATCGTATGGTTCATTCGACGCTGCGGGGCGAAGAGTTGGCAAAAGAGATGACAGTAGTCCGCAACGAATGGGAGGCGGGGGAAAATCGTCCGTTACGGGTATTGCGGCAGCGGATTTTTTCCACGGCGTATTTATGGCATAACTATGGGCAGGATACCATTGGCGCCCGCTCGGATCTGGAAAATGTGTCGATTGAAAGATTGAAGAAGTTTTATCACCATTACTACCAGCCCGATAATGCAGTGCTTGTTATTACCGGAAACTTCAAGCCGGAACGGGCGCTGATGCTTGTTGATGCCAGCTTTTCTGCGATTGAAGCGCCGCCGCGGACGATTGAAGAGACCTATACGCTAGAACCGGCGCAGGATGGCGAACGACAGGTGGTATTGCGGCGGGTCGGAGATGTCCCGGCATTGGGGATGGTATATCATATCCCGGCTGCGGCGCATCCGGATAATGCAGCGCTATGTGTATTGGCGCAAATTCTTGATGACCAACCGTCGGGGCGATTGTATAAAGAACTTGTCCAAACTGGCTTAGTTGCGACGCTCGGCGCATCGGCCACGCGCCTGCATGACCCGGGATTGTTTGAAATTTACATGACCGGCGGTAAAACGCCGACGCTTTTGCGGGAGAAGACGCAGGCGGCGCTTAACGATTTGGCGAAGACGGCGCCAACGCAAGTGGAAGTGGAGCGTGCAAAAAAAACGTTGACGAACGAGTTGACTGTGCTGATGCGGTCGCCGGAAAAATTCGGCATTCAGCTTTCGGAATCCATTGGTAGCGGCGATTGGCGATTGTTTTTTCTCTATCGCGATCAAGTAGGCGCGGTAACGCCTGAAGACGTGAAGCGGGTTGCCGGCCTGTATCTGGTGACGGATAACCGGACGAGCGGAGAATTTCAGCCGGTAGTCCAAGCTGCAAAAGTCAAAATACCAACGCTTGGCGATTTGACGCCGCAGTTGGAACGGCTGAAAGAAGGCGCGACAATGAAGGCCGGCGAAACGCTTGATCCGGCTGCCGAAAAACTGCAAGAGCGCGTTCAAACGCAGACGATGCTGCCGGAGAGAAAGGTAGCCGTCTTGCAGAAGGCGACGAAAGATGATATGGTTAGCGTCAGTCTAAAACTGCATTTGGGTGATGAAAATAGTTTATATGGACAGGGGAAAAAGAACGTCGCATTGGCTAAGCTCTTAATGCGCGGCACGCAAAAACATAGTGAAGAGGAAATAAGCGATTTGCTGGCGCGTTGGCAGGCTGAACTTAAAATACAGGGCGGCAAAGATTATGTAGTGGTTGATTTGCAAGTACCGCGGGAAAATATAGGTAGTGCGATGGCATTAGTCGGAGAAATACTGCGTCAGCCGAAACTAGACAAAAAAGAATGGGGATTGTTGAAGGAACAGTGGCTTAGCCAATTGGAGAGCCGCCGTAATGATCCACAGACGCTGGCTTTTCAGGCGTTGGGCAAGCGAAGTGCAACAAAGGATCCGCGGGCGGTCGGATACGTCATGTCTATAGAGGAAGAAATGGCTGCGCTAAAGGAACTTACGGCGCAGCAGCTGGCTGAGTTTCATCAGCGTTTCTATGGTGCGAGTGTGATGGAAGTCGGCGCGGTAGGGGCGGTGACGCCCGTAGAAATAAAAACGTTGCTTGCTGGCGCATTTGGCGAGTGGGCGAGTCAAGTGAAGCCAAAAGCGGTCTTGGAAGAGTATCGTCCGATTGCGCCGGAAAAGGTAAGCATTACCACGCCGGATAAAGAAAACGCGGTGCTAATTGGCGGACAAGCCTGGCGATTAAAACGTTCTTCGCCCGATTATCCGGCGTTATTGCTGGCAAATGAAATTTTAGGTGGAGGTTTTCTTAATTCGCGACTGGCGTTGCGCGTTAGGCAGCAGGAAGGGCTTAGTTACAGCGTTGGCAGTCAGGTGCAAGCCGGAAGCCTGACGGATAATGGTAGTTTCTTGTTCTACGCGATTTGTGCGCCGCAAAATGCAGGGCGGTTGGAGCAAGTGGTGCAGGAAGAACTTGTGAGAATCGCAACAGAAGGCGTCACCGCAGCTGAAGTGGCGGAAGCGAAAGTGGGATTGCTGAAATCATTGCGTCTACATCGGTCTCAGGATCCGGCCTTGGCAAAGATCATGCTCGATCAACTTTACACAGGACGTTCGTTTTTGGATACGGCGGAACAAGAAAAACGCTTGCAGGAAATCAGTGCAGAAGAAGTGTCGGCTGTATTGCAGCGTTATCTGAAACCGGAGCAACTTGTCATTATTCGTGCCGGCGATTGGAAAAGACAGTGATACAAATGGATGATAAAATGTAGAATTTTGCAATTAAATGTAACGAAAGCTATTAATGGCGGTGACGATTAAGACGATATATTTAACAAGGAAGGGGCGATGCGGCAAAAGAAAAGGGGGGGATGGTCATGGTTTCCCTGAGGGCTGAAATCGGTCTCGTCTATGGTAGATATCAAATGACGGTAAAAGATGCGCAACGTTTCGTTGAGTGGCTCTTGGAAAAAGATCATCCATACGGATATTTGCTGGCCGGCTATGGTTCGGATAGCCGCGAATTTAGCGCGGCATGGCTCGACATCGATGAACTCGATGAAAGGGGCTTCGATGAAATGCAGCGCGAATTTTGCCAACGAACGGTATACCATTGAAGGATAAAAGTGAGGAAGCTGTCTCGAACAAGCGTCAAACTTGTTGTGAGGCAGCTTTTTGTCTGCGTGCACAGCGGCTGTTTTTTAGCAGGAATGCAAAAGGGTTTTGCGAATTGTCGGAGAATGCTATTAAAATATGTTGTTATTATCGGAGCATACTTGAGATGGATATGAGGTGCAGATAAAAAATGAATGCGGCAAAGAAGACTCATCCCAAAAAGAGTTCGATGAATGTCGGTCAGTTGTTGGCCGTGTTTGGTGTTTTGCTCATTGCAGTCATTTGGATAGCCGTGTATGTAAAAGTTAATGATGAATTTCGTGCGGAACAAGAAAACGTAATGAGTAATAATGCCAATGTTGCTCGTTTATTTGAGGAACATGTGCTGCGTTCCCTGAGCAGCGTTGATCAGCTCTTATTGTTGTTGAAATGGGAGTGTGAAAAAAACGGCAACAGTGAAAGAATACAGGGCGGACTTGTGATAAATGAATTGACCAACTTGTTGTCAATAGCCGATGAAAAAGGTAATCTTATTTATGCGAGCCAACGGATGGAACGATTGGTCAATGTCGCGGATCGCGAATATTTTCAGGTACATGCGCAACAATCGGATCTTGGACTGACGATCAGCAAGCCCTTGTATAGTCGGATTGCTAATAAATGGGTGATTCAGCTGGTGCGGCGCATCGATAAGCCGGACGGTTCATTCGGCGGACTGGTCATTGCCTCTGTTGACCCATTGTATTTTGCTAATTTTTACCGAGAAGCAGGTTTGGGGCGAAATGCAGTCGTCGCATTGATTGGAAATGATGGCGTTATTCGGGCCAGGCAATCTGAAGAAGTGATGGACATGGGGCAGGATATCGCAAAAACACCGTTGTTTGCTAAAATAAAGGAAGCGAAGCAGGGGAGTTTTATCGCGCCAAGCGTTGTCGATGGCTTGGAGCGGATCTACAGTGTACGGGCGGTTAGCGGCTATCCTTTGACCATCACGGTGGGCACAGAAAAAGAGGAGAGTTTAAAAGCTGTCAGCGAGCGGGAAAAAAATTACTATCTGGGTGCTACCGTGGCAAGCATCCTGATCATTGGCTTCATTACCGGCGCGGTGATGATGGCGACGCGTCAGCGACGACAGGCGCAATTTTTAAATTTTTTACACCAGATCTCACTGGGCTTACTAAACAATGTCACGATGGGAGAATTGTTGGCGCTGATTAATCGCTATTCGGTCGAAGCGATCGGTGCGCAAAATGGTTTTGTTGCGATGCTGGAAAACGATCAATCAATGACCTTGAAAGCGGGGTGCGGCGTATACCAGCGTCTGGCGGGACGGCGTTTGCATCGAGAGGATTACGACGGC
The DNA here is from genome assembly GCF_030542965.1 of Azotosporobacter soli. Lineage (NCBI taxonomy): Bacteria > Bacillati > Bacillota > Negativicutes > Selenomonadales > Sporomusaceae > Azotosporobacter > Azotosporobacter soli. The sequence goes on along the minus strand of NZ_JAUAOA010000032.1, from coordinate 11,532 downwards.
ATATTGCAGCGCGTCGCTAATCAGGGCACGGTAATTACTGTGGACGATGCACCGCTTTGGAGTGAACAGGCCCGGCGACTCTCCAGCAATGTTTTAATCTCATTACGCAGTGAAGGCGAAGCCATTGGTTTGCTGCTCCTCTCCTTTCCTGGCGAAGAACTGGCCTTTTCTGCGGCACAGATTGAAGAAACCGAGAAATTTGCGGCATTGGCGTCAGTTGCAATCAACAATGCGCGACTGTATGCCCGAGTCGAAAGTGAGCTGCATGAACGCAAGCAAATTGAAGATGTGCTGCGCGAAAAGGAACAATATCTGGATACTCTTTTTGATTCGATGTCAGCCGGTATTTTGGTTATCAACCAGCAAAACAACCGAATTATGGATGTGAATGCAGAAGGATGCCGGATAATCGGTGCAGAGCGAGAACAGGTGCTTGGGCAACGCAGTAGCCTGTTTGTTGAAAACATTGCTGGTGCGGATAAGGGGAACAATGTTTCGGAAAGTGAATTGAAAACGGTGTCCGGCACGCAAATCCCGATCCTGCAGACCGCGATTCCCGTCGTAATCAATGAAAATCAGTGTTTGCTCATCAATTTTCTTGATATCAGTGACAAAAAACGATTAGAAAAGGAATTGGCCCGCTTTGACCGCTTGAATTTAGTCGGAGAGATGGCAGCCAGCATTGGCCATGAAGTGCGCAATCCGATGACGACGGTGCGCGGTTATTTACAGTGGCTGTCGGGTAAAAAAGATTATCAGAGCCTAGTTAAATATTTTGATTTGATGATTGAAGAATTGGATCGCGCAAATGCAATCATCACTGAGTTTTTATCGCTTGCGAAGAACAAGACCGTCGATTTGAAATGCGGCAATTTAAATGACATTCTTCACCTCTTACGTCCTCTTATGGAAAGCGATGCACTGCGCGAAGGGAAGAATGTCAGCTTAGAGATGGGCGATATTGACGAACTTTTATTGGATGAAAAAGAGATCAGACAGTTGATCCTTAATTTATTCCGTAATGCGATGGAAGCGATGGAACCGGGCAAGTCGACGTTGCTGCGTACCTTCGCACAAGGAGAAGGGGTTGTTTTAGAAGTTCGCGACCAGGGGCGAGGAATTCCGCAGAGTATCATGGATCAGTTAGGTACGCCTTTTTTTACCACGAAAGAAAACGGCGTCGGCCTCGGACTGTCCGTCTGTTACAGTATTGCGGTTCGCCACAAAGCGGCAATTGAAGTCGATACGTCTGAAGCTGGGACGATTTTCCGTGTGCGTTTTCCAAAAATAAAGAGTAAGAATAGTGAAAAGGAGGAAACAAAATGAAATATCGGATTGAAAAAGACTCAATGGGCGAAGTGAAAGTGCCGTTTGATAAATTGTGGGGAGCACAGACGCAGCGAAGTTTCGAAAACTTTCGTATCGGTACGGAGAAGATGCCGGAAGAGTTGGTAAGCGTGATGGGCATTATTAAACGCGCCGCAGCCGAAGTAAATAAAGAACTAGGCGTGTTGCCGCCGAACATTGCCGATGCGATTATTGCGGCCTGCGATGAGTTGGCAGAAGGAAAACTGGCGGGAAATTTTCCTCTCTCGGTTTGGCAGACCGGCAGTGGAACGCAATTTAATATGAACATCAATGAAGTCTTGGCAAACCGGGCCAGCCAACTGTTGGGTGAAAAAGTCCATCCGAATGATCATGTGAACAAGTCGCAAAGCTCAAATGATGTTTTTCCTACCGCGCTGCACATGGTCGGCGTGCATCTGCTGCGCGTGCAGTTATTTCCGGCGATGCAAGCATTGGAAACGGTATTGTGGCAAAAGGCCGAAGCGTTTGCCGCCGTCGTCAAGATTGGTCGTACGCATTTGATGGATGCAACGCCATTGACGCTAGGACAGGAAATAAGCGCTTGGTCTAGGATGTTGGAACGAAACAGGCAGATGCTCGAACAGGGCCTCGGGTTTATTCTTGATCTGGCGTTGGGCGGAACCGCGGTCGGGACGGGAATTAACTCGCATCCGCATTTTGCCGTGTCGGTTGCGCAAGTGATTGCACGTTTGACGGGCGAGCAATTTCGCAGTGCACCGAACAAATTTCATGCGCTGAGCAGCAAGGATGAGATCGCGGTCGTGCATGGCATGCTGAAGGCGCTAGCCGCCGATTTGATGAAAATTGCCAACGATGTGCGTTGGTTGGCCAGTGGGCCGCGCTGCAGCATTGGTGAAATAACAATACCGGAAAACGAACCCGGAAGTTCGATCATGCCGGCCAAAGTAAATCCAACGCAAGCGGAAGCGCTGACGATGGTCGTAACCCAAGTGTTTGGCAATGATGCAACGGTCGGTTTTGCCGCTAGCCAAGGGAATTTTCAGTTGAATGTCTTTATGCCGGTGCTTGCCTATAATCTGGTACAGTCGATTCGCCTATTAAGTGATGCAATGGATTCGTTCCGGGGTCATTGCGTGGCCGGGATTGAACCGAACCGGGAACGGATTTCACATAATTTGAATCAATCGCTGATCCTAATTACCGGACTGGTTCCTTTGATTGGCTATGACCGGGCCGCAGAAATTGCAAAACGGGCGGCCAAGGAAGGCATCACGCTGCGCGAGGCGGCGCTGGCCAGTGGATACGTTAACGAGTCTGACTATGATTCATATATGGATCCGGTGAAGTTGGTTAAACCGACATTAGGTTAAACCTGCAAAGGAGGCGTATTGACAACCACTCTCATTGTGATTATACTGATAAGCAGATGACAAGTGAATATTGCCACCGAGATAGAGGTGCGGCAACCAATAGTAACTGTCCTGAGCAGCCAGCGATGAAGGAGAGAGAAAGGGGCGGCCGCCGAAGTGAAAAGTTAAGGCAATTCTTTTTGCTGGTTCTGTATTGAATAAGTACTGAACTGTCACCCCATAGGGGTGGAGTGCTATCTTGCAGCGCTGAATCCTGTAAATAAGGATTTAAAGCGGTTTGCGAGATAATGCGCGAACCGCTTTTTTGTATAAAGGGTGACTCCATTTCTTTGGCGACGGAATCTTGTTGAAGTAAGGGACTTTGTAGGAGGAATGACTCATGGCGGAAAAGAAAGTACCATTCAATTTGGCGCAAGTGCAAGAAATCACTCGGACTTATCCGACTCCGTTTCATATCTATGACGAAGAAGGAATTCGCACGAATGCACGCCGTCTTAAGGCTGCTTTTTCCTGGGCACCGGAGTTTAAGGAATACTTTGCTGTTAAGGCCACTCCGAACCCATATCTTCTGGCGTTGCTTAAGGAGGAAGGTTTTGGCGCAGATTGCAGTTCGCTGGCAGAACTATATTTGGCGCAAGCTGCCGGAATCGGCGGCGAAGAAATCATGTTTTCGTCAAATGCGACGCCGGCTAACGAGTATCAGGCGGCGGTCGACATGGGCGCGGTTATCAATCTTGATGACATCAGTCACATCGAATATTTGACGGAACATGTCGGCATGCCGGAGATGATCTCGTTTCGCTATAATCCGGGTCCTTTGATGGCTGGAGGAAATGACATCATTGGCTATCCGGAAGAGGCGAAATATGGCCTGACCAAAGAGCAGATTCTGCAAGCGTATCCGATGGCAAAAGCCAAAGGCGCTACCCGCTTCGGCTTGCATACGATGGTGATTTCGAACGAACTCAGCCCGGATGGCTTTGTCACAACGGCCAAGATGATGTTTGACCTGATTGGCGAAATTTATGAAAAAACCGGCATCCGAATGGAATTGGTCGACTTTGGTGGCGGAATCGGCGTGCCGTACCGGCCTGAGCAGGAGGCTGTCGACCTTGAATATGTCGGGGAAGGTGTGCGGCGCGCTTATGAGGAAATGATTTTTGCAAAAGGTCTGGCGCCGCTCAAAATTACGATGGAGTGCGGTCGTATGATTACTGGACCGTACGGTTATCTGGTGGCGACCGCGTTACATAAAAAAGAAATCTACAAGAATTATGTCGGACTCGATGCTTGCATGGCCAATTTGATGCGTCCTGCCTTATACGGTTCTTATCATCACATCACCGTGCTGGGAAAAGAAGGCTTGCCGTGCGATCATGTGTATGATGTGACGGGATCGTTATGTGAGAACAATGATAAGTTTGCGGTGGACCGGGAACTGCCGGAAATCAACAGGGGCGATGTTGTGGTGATTCATGACGCAGGTGCACATGGGCATGCGATGGGCTTCAATTATAATGGCAAGCTGCGTTCGGCGGAATTGCTGCTTCGGCCGGATCATAGCGTAAAATTGATACGCCGTGCGGAAACGTTGGCTGATCATTTTGCGACGCTCGATTTTCCAGGGGCTGCACTCGATATGTCGTCAATATTGAAGAAATGAACTTTTTGAAACAGGCCGCTAGAGGCCTGTTTTTTGCTTTTTGCTTCTATCCTCGACCTTTTAACTGGACAGGATGCTTGCGGCGCGGTATCCTGAATGAAGGGCAACGTCGGAAAAAGAAAGGAATGAAATTGTGGCTGGGGAAAAAGAAAAAGTCCACTCGCTTGACCGAGCGCTTGATCTATTATTGTTGTTTCAGCAAGAAGGGAGAGAACTGGGCGTGACGCAAATTGCTGCATTGCTCGGTATGCAAAAAAGCACGGTGCATCGCAGCTTGTCGACGCTCGAAGCAAAAGGGTTCGTGCAGCAAAATCAGGAAAGTGGACGCTACTGGCTTGGCTTACGGTTATATTCTCTTGGCATGATGGTGCGGGATAAACTGCCGTTAGCCGGCTTACTTGCTCCATATGCAAAACAGTTGGCGCAAAGTTATCGTGAAGCGGTTCATTTATCGGTGCTTGACCGTACGGCAGAGCAGCCAAGGCATATCGTTATTGACAAAGTGGAAAGTTCGCAGGTGCTTAGTTTGACGCCGCCGGTCGGCTCAAGCGAGCCTTGCCATTGTTCTGCCGGTGGAAAGTGTTTGTTGGCCTTCAGCTCATCTGACTATCTGGCTCGCTTCGAAGGCGTCGAGTTACAGGCTTTTACGCCGCATACCATTACAAGTTGGGAAAAGTTGAAAGAGGAATTGGCGAAAATTCGCCGGCAGGGATACAGTATCTCGGATGAGGAGCTTGAAATGGGGTTGACGTGCATTGCGACGCCAATTCTTGCCCGCGGCAGTGAAATCGTTGCAGCGCTCAGTATGTCAGGACCTACCTCGAGGATGAAATCAGAGTCTTTTCTTGAAATGGTGGAAGAATTGAAACGGATTACTAAACAAATATCGAATGATTTATTGTAATTTTCCGCGATTTGCAGCAGGAGATGAGTGTTGCAAGTCGAATATTTATCGATGTAAATCGGAACGGTGTTCCGTATAGCGGGAAATATGGAGGCGTGCGCATGATTTTAGTAATTAATCCAGGAGCGACATCGACTAAATTTGCTGTATATGACGGAGAAACAGTATGCTTTAAACAAACGGTGGAACATTCGGCAGCGGACATCGGATGCTTTGTCCATCTTGCTGATCAACATCAGTACAGACTGGATCTGATCCTTGGCGAACTGAAACTAAAAGGGATCGAACGGACGGAACTGACGGCGGTCGTGGCGCGTGGCGGACTTTTAAAACCACTGGCTGGCGGTACGTACCGGATCAACGATGAAATGGTCGCTGATTTGGAAGAAGCTAAATATGGAGAACATGCTTCGAATCTTGGAGCGATCATGGCGAAAGAACTGGCAGATTCTTTGGGTGTGCCTTCTTATATCGTCGATCCTGTATCAGTCGATGAGATGGAAGCTGTTGCCAGAATTTCCGGACTGCCGGAATTGGCGCGCGTAAGTTTATCGCATGCTCTCAACATGAAAGCCGTGGCGCGCAAGGTCGCTAAAGAAATGGGCAAGGCGTATGAATCGGTAAATTTCATCGTGGTGCATCTGGGAACTGGCGTATCGGTCACGCCGCATCGGCGTGGCAGGATGATCGACGTGAATAATGCGAAAGAAGAAGGGCCGTTTTCACCGGATCGTTGCGGTGGTTTGCCTGCGACGCATCTGATGAAGCTTTGTTATTCCGGCCAATACACCTTTGCGGAAATGAAAGAAAAATTGGGTAGTAAGGGCGGCATGTTTGCGTATTTAGGCACGACGGATGTTCGCGAAGCTTTTGCGCTGGCGGATGCTGGCGACGAAAAAGCGAAGTTGGTTCTGGAAGCGTTGTCCTACCAAGTCGCTAAAGAAATCGGCGCGATGGCAGCGGTGTTGGAAGGCGATGTGGATCGGATTGTCCTGACCGGCGGGATTGCATATTCGGAACGAATCGTAGATGCAATCACGCGTCGCGTTAAATTCATCGCGCCACTCGTCGTGGTACCGGGCGAAGAAGAGTTGGAAGCGCTGGCGTTTGGCGCACTCAGAGTCTTGCGCGGTGAAGAGAGTGCCAGAGAATATTAAAAAAGAGGCTAAGGAGAGATGGCGATGTATCGCAATTATCAAGAAATTCGCGAGCGGGTAAAGGGCGGCGGGCCGGTTACGGTCAGTGTCGCGGTCGCTCAGGATCGCGAAGTTTTAGCGGCTCTGAAGATGGCGGCGCAAGAGGGAATAGCCAAAGCCATTCTTGTCGGCAACGAAGCGGAAATAAGGCCGTTGCTCAAGGTGGTCGGTTTGCCGGAAGACACGCCGATTGTGCATGAGAGCGACGCGGCTAAAGCGGCGCTAAAGGCGGTAAGTTTGGTTCGACGAGGGGAAGCTCAGGTGCTGATGAAGGGTCTGATCAACAGCAGTGATTTTTTGCGTGCGGTGCTGAATCAGGAAGAAGGGCTGCGCACAGGACGCCTACTTAGCCATTTAGGCGCATTTGAAGTGCCGGGGCAGGAAAAATTATTATTTGTCAGCGATGGCGGCATGAATATTGCACCGGGGCTTAAGGAAAAGAAGGATATTCTGGTTAACGCAATGCTGGCGTTGCAGGGGATGGGGATTGCAGAGCCCAGAGTGGCGCTGTTGACCGCCAATGAAATGGTTAATCCCAAGATGATCGCGACGGTCGATGCGCAGACGCTGGCGGAGATGGCCGCGGCAGGCGAACTGCCGAACGGCGTCATCGAAGGGCCGATCGCGCTCGACGTGGCGTTCAGTCCGGAAGCGGCCGGCCACAAGGGAATCAGCAGCCGGATCAGCGGCCAGGTCGATCTGTATTTGGTGCCGACGATTGAGGTCGGCAACGTCCTAGGCAAGAGCCTGATTTATTTTGCCGGCGCCAAGATGGCTGGCGTCATCTTGGGCGCGACGCATCCAATTGTCATGACGTCACGGGCGGAGACGCCGGAAGGCAAGCTGAATTCGATTGCGATGGCCTGTTTGATGAATACAGGAAAACAGTAAAGGAGGTGTTCAATATGCCGAAGGTAGAGGTATTGGCGGAACGTTGCAAGAGCTGCGGCTTATGTGTGGCGATTTGTCCGAAGAAAATACTGGACATTGGAGACAAAGCCAATGGCAAAGGGTATTATGCAGTGACTGTCTCAGAACCAGATCAGTGCATCGGTTGTTCGATGTGTGCGACGATGTGCCCGGATTTGGCTCTGGAAATTTGGCGATAGGAAAGGGGATCAGGCTGTGAATAAGGTTTTGATAAAAGGCAACGAAGCGATTGCGCAGGCTGCGATAGAGGCGGGGTGTAAGTTGTTTTTCGGCTATCCGATCACGCCATCTACGGAAGTGGTGGAGTATTTGTCTAAACATCTGCCGAAGGCAGGCGGTACCGTCGTGCAGGGCGAGGATGAGGTAGCTTCTATAAATATGTGCTATGGGGCCGCGGCTACCGGTGCCCGCGTAATGACGGCATCGTCCAGCCCGGGATTCAGTTTGAAGCAGGAAGGAATGTCGTATCTGGCGGCGGCCGAACTTCCGGTCGTCGTCGTGAACGTCAACCGCGCCGGCCCTGGGCTGGGCGGCTTGGGGCCGGCCCAATCGGATTACTTTCAATGCACCAAGGGCGGCGGCCATGGCGACTATCGTCTGATCGTACTTGCGCCGTCCAAAGGGCAGGAATTATATGACTTTACGCTGGAAGCATTCGATTTGGCGGACAAATATCGCAATCCGGTGCTGATTCTGGCCGACGGCTTTCTGGGGCAAATGATGGAGCCAATCGAACTGAAAGAACGCAAGGTTGTAGAACTGCCGGTTAAGGATTGGGCGACGACGGGCTGCAAAGGTCGGGAAAAGCGTAAGATCGCCAGCTATGCGCTGACGAATGAAGTCGGTGAAGAACATTGCCTGGCGTGGCAGAAGAAGTTCGACTCGATGCGTGAGGTGGAACAGCGCTGGGAAGAATTTGAAACGGCGGACGCCGAATACCTGTTGGTCGGTTATGGAACCTGCGGCCGGATCGCCAAGAGCGTTGTGCTCGAAGCGCGCCGTCAGGGCATCAAGCTCGGCCTGATTCGTCCAATCACGCTCTGGCCGTTTCCGGAAAAAGGTCTGGCTGCGTTCAAGAATCAGGTCAAGGGAATTATTACAGTGGAACTTAACGCTGGTCAGATGATTGAAGATGTCAAATTAGCGGTTGAATGTAAGATGCCGGTTCATTTATGCAGCCGTCAGGGCGGCATGTTGCCGTCTGATAATGAAATTCTCAACTTTGCGGCCAAGACGTTCGGTTGGTCGTTGAAAGAGGGGGTATAAAGAGATGGAGCAAGTATTCAAACGTACGGCGGGGTTGACTGAACTGCCGTTTCACTATTGTCCTGGCTGCACGCACGGCATTATTCACAGATTGATTGGCGAAGTATTGGCAGAACTCGATGTGATTGGCGACACGGTCGGCGTCGCACCTGTCGGCTGCGCAGGCTTTTCCCTGGATTTCTTTAGCTGCGATTTTGTCGGTGCGGCGCATGGTCGGGCACAGGCGGTAGCTACCGGCATCAAACGCGCGCTGCCGGATAAGCTGGTCTTTTCCTATCAGGGTGACGGGGACATTGCGGCGATCGGTACGGCGCACGCGATTCATGTCGCGGCGCGCGGCGAAAACATCACCTCGATCATGGTTAACAACGCCGTATTCGGCATGACCGGCGGGCAAATGGCGCCGACTACGCTGCTCGGCCAAAAGACGACGACGAGTCCTTATGGGCGCGACAAGGCTCTGTCGGGGCCGCCGATCGATCTGCCGAAGACGATTGCGACGCTCGAAGGCGCGGCCTATGTCGCGGCTGTTTCGGTAGATTCGCCGAAAAACATAGCGGCAGCGAAAAAGGCGATCAAGCGGGCGTTTGAGGTTCAACAGCAGGGGCTCGGTTTCGCGTTGGTCAGCGTCCTCTCGACCTGCCCGACGAACTGGGGCCTGTCGCCGGTTGATAGCTTGGAATGGCTGCGCAACAATATGATGCCCATTTATCAGATGGGTGAATTGAAAGTTCCTGCGGAGGTGACGAAAGCATGATGGACAAAATCATTCTCTCCGGCTTCGGCGGCCAAGGCGTTATGTTCATCGGTAAGGTCATGGCCTATGCCGGATTGCAGGGTGGACTGGATGTCTGCTGGATTCCGTCCTACGGACCGGAAATGCGCGGCGGCACAGCTAACTGTTCGGTCATCATCGCCGACCAGGAGATTCATTCGCCGGTCATCGAGTTCGCCGATGCGGCGATCGTACTGAACCAGCCGTCGTATGACAAGTTCGTCTCCCGGATCAAACCGGGCGGCGTGATGGTCGTCAACAGTTCAATCATTAGCGTCGGTGAAGGGCGTTCAGATATCAAAATTGTCGAATTGCCGGCCAGTGACATAGCGAATGACCTGGGACGTCCTGCGTTGGCGAATATGGTTTGTCTTGGTGCGCTGTTGCCTAGCTTAAGTTTGGTTGGGATGGAAAAGGTGGAAAAGGCAATGGATGTGGTCGTCGGAAAGAAAAAACCGGAGATGTACGAGATGAATGTGGCTGCAATTCGCAAAGGGTTGGAAGCTGCGAAATAAAAAGAGCAGCGTGAAAAAGCAAAAGGAAAACAGACGGCATTGCCGTCTGTTTTCCTCAGACCGTCGACAAAATGCACTTTACGCAAAGCGTAAGGTGCATTTTTCAATTTCAGTTATCCAATTTTCACTGCAAAAACGCAGTTTTTCGAAAAAACGTTGAAAAACAGGCGGTAATATACCCCTGCGTTTCTTCCAGGTCGCCAGTTTTTTCAGATTCATGCATGCAAAAGTAAGCGTCACCTGCATTTTCACTTTCTGCAGGCCACGCAGTTGCGTATAGCGCATTGCATGCTTTTCTTTTGCATCTGCAAAGACACGCTCAATTGTTTGCGAGCGCAATTTGTAAATATCGCGATATATCGGCATGTGCCGATACTCATCAGCAAGTTCCAGATAGGATTCCCATACATGCCTTTGGACTTGCTTTTGATGCGCTTTGCTCTGCGTGCATTGCTCTAAATGCGGACACACTTTGCATTGTTTTGCATCGCTTTTATATTCTTGATATCCTTCACGATTCGTCGTACTGTAGCCAAGCGCCTGGTTGCCAGGGCAAATCATGCATTCATAATATTCATCATATACGTATTCATATTTCTTGAAGAACCCTTCTTTTGTCATAGGACGCTTGTAGGGAACGACAGGAATTCGGCCACTGTCGATAATTTGTTTCATAATCCAGGGCGTTTTGTAGCCCGCATCGACGGCAACGGTTTCGGTTTCAGGGAAATAACTGACGACTCGTTCATACAGTTCATCAAACAATCGACTGTCATTAACATTGCCCGCTGCGACTTCGTATCCTAATATGAAGTTATGCCGGTCACAAGCCGTGTTGGTTACGTAGGCAAAGCATTTTTCATGCTCGCCTTTATGAAACAAGCCGCTTTCCGGATCCGTCGTACTTTGCGTGATGGTTTTACCTTGCGGCGGATTTTCATCGTCGTCTTTATCTTTTAACCGTTTCTTGCCATGGTTTTCGCGATCGGCTTGAATTTCCGCATTCAGTTCATCTTGATATTGCTTGGCCGGAATCGGCACAAACACTTTTGCGCTTTTCTTTTTGTTGGCTCGTGCTTTGATATGGGTTCCGTCAATGAATACGGAACTTGCATCAATGAAACCGCAGTTTACTGCTTCGTACAGGATGCGCATAAAGATCCGCTCAAACACATCGCTTCCTTGAAAACGCCGGGTATAATTCTTGCCGAAGGTTGAAAAGTGCGGGACTTTTTCGGTAAGGCCGTATCCGATAAACCAGCGGTAAGCCATATTTACTTCAATTTCTTTCATGGTTTGACGCATGCTACGAATGCCGAACAGGTATTGAATCAGTACGATCTTAAACAGACTCACCGGATCAATTCCTGGTTTGCCTCGTTCGGAGTCGCTATATAAACCGTCGACTTCGTCGTAGATGAAGCGAAAATCGATGGCTCGTTCAATGTCTCGTAATATATGATCTTTCGGTACTAAATCTTCTAAGCAGAAGAATTCAATTTGGCTTTGTTGACTTCGATCTTTTTTCTCGTACATAAAATCACTCCCGCTAATGATTTTATCATATCATTAGCGGGAGTGGAG
>NZ_JAUAOA010000031.1 GCF_030542965.1 Azotosporobacter soli | reverse complement strand
TTATGCGTCGATCGAAGTTACAACGCCGGCGCCGACAGTACGGCCGCCTTCGCGAATCGCGAAGCGCAAGCCTTCTTCGATAGCGATCGTCGTGATCAGTTCGATGTGCATTTGAATGTTGTCGCCAGGCATAACCATTTCCACGCCTTCCGGCAGGTTTACCACGCCGGTTACGTCCGTTGTACGGAAGTAGAACTGCGGGCGATAGTTGGTGAAGAACGGAGTATGACGGCCGCCTTCTTCTTTGCTCAGGACATATACTTCTGCTTTGAATTTCGTGTGCGGTTTGATCGAACCCGGTTTTGCCAGTACTTGGCCGCGTTCGATGTCTTTACGCTCAACGCCGCGCAGCAGTGCGCCGATGTTGTCGCCAGCAGTTGCCGAATCGAGCAGCTTGCGGAACATTTCTACGCCGGTTACAACCGTCGAACGAGGTTTTTCGCTCAGACCAACGATTTCAATCGTTTCGCCGACTTTAACTTCGCCACGTTCTACACGACCGGTAGCAACAGTGCCGCGACCAGTGATCGTGAACACGTCCTCGACAGGCATCAGGAACGGCTTGTCCGTTGCACGAGCCGGCGTCGGGATGTATTCGTCGACATTGTCCATCAGTTCGAGGATTTTGCTGCACCAAGCGCATTCGCGCTTGCCGCATGCGCATTCCAGAGCTTTTACGGCGGAACCGCAAACTACAGGAATGTCGTCGCCAGGGAAATCGTAGCTGGAGAGAAGTTCGCGAACTTCCATCTCAACCAATTCCATCAGTTCAGCGTCGTCAACGAGGTCAGCCTTATTCAGGAAGACAACCATTGCCGGAACGCCAACTTGGCGGGAGAGCAGGATATGCTCGCGCGTTTGCGGCATCGGGCCGTCAGCAGCACTTACAACCAGGATTGCGCCGTCCATTTGAGCCGCGCCGGTGATCATGTTTTTAACATAGTCAGCATGGCCCGGGCAGTCAACGTGAGCGTAGTGACGTTTTTCAGTCTCGTACTCAACGTGTGCGGTGTTGATCGTGATGCCGCGTTCTCTTTCTTCCGGAGCCTTGTCGATCATGTCATATGCCATGAACTCAGCGCCGCCGGCTTTGGCCAACACCATGGTGATAGCCGCAGTCAACGAAGTTTTGCCATGGTCAACGTGACCGATGGTGCCGATATTTACGTGGGGTTTGTTTCTTTCAAACTTTTTCTTTGCCATTTTGTTTTAACCCTCCCTAAAATTAGTAGGGATTTCTCCCTATTTTATGCGCTAGCGCAGAAATATTTTACAACAGAGAGATATTCGCCCGACGTCCGCCAATTCCTGCTTACAAGACAAAAAAACTTCGCCCGAAGACGAAGTTTTGCTTACGTATGGTGGCGGCGCACGGATTCGAACCGCGGACACTGCGGGTATGAACCGCATGCTCTAGCCAACTGAGCTACGCCGCCAATATGAATGTGGAGCTAGTGACCGGAATCGAACCGGTGACCTTATCCTTACCAAGGATACGCTCTACCAACTGAGCTACACCAGCATGTTGGTTGCGGGGACAGGACTCGAACCTGTGACCTTCGGGTTATGAGCCCGACGAGCTGCCAGCTGCTCCACCCCGCGATGAGAAAAGGTTGATAAAGTTAAATTGGTTGCGGGGACAGGACTCGAACCTGTGACCTTCGGGTTATGAGCCCGACGAGCTGCCAGCTGCTCCACCCCGCGATGAGTGGTATATCATTAAGTTGGTGGATGGGGCTGGATTCGAACCAGCGAAGGCGGAGCCGGCAGATTTACAGTCTGCTCCCTTTAGCCACTCGGGAACCCATCCACTATGGAGCTGGTGATAGGAATTGAACCCACAACCTACTGATTACAAGTCAGTTGCTCTACCAATTGAGCTACACCAGCGCTTTGTCTTAGTGACATTATTCATTATAAGGGATGTTCGATATTATGTCAATATCTTTTTAAAAGTTTCCTGTGTCTTTTTCAACCGCCGGTTCCGCTTGCTTTCATAACGCCATTTCATCCCTTGGCAATGACGTAATCAGCACCCGCCGTTTCTTTTACAAGAACCGCTTTGCTGTTGATTTGGCTTGTAAACAATATTGGTGGATGGGGCTGGATTCGAACCAGCGAAGGCGGAGCCGGCAGATTTACAGTCTGCTCCCTTTAGCCACTCGGGAACCCATCCACTATGGAGCTGGTGATAGGAATTGAACCCACAACCTACTGATTACAAGTCAGTTGCTCTACCAATTGAGCTACACCAGCAAGCCGCTGACGAGATATAATGATATCACATCTAAACTTACTTGTAAATACCTTTGAGAGCAAAATAAAAAGACAAGCATTCCTTTTAAAATGCCTGTCTTTTTTTCATTATTTAGCCCAAGAATGTCCTTTCACTTGCCCATCACTCGGATGCGTTCGGTCTTACTGGTTTGGATGTATTTCCTCTGCTAGAGGGCTACAGCGGCAAAACGTTTGACAAGATCCCCCTCCGACAGTTTCGTCACTGCAGCAAGAGCTTTGAGCTTCATCGAATCATCTAGGTCGTCTTTTTCTAAGAAAACCATATACTCTTTGGCAATCTGATATTGGATCGAATGGATGTTGACCATGCGAACTTTCGTTTTCTTCGTTTGCATATCGAGTATCTCCGCAAACGAAATCGGGGTGATTCGATTGTTCTGGATCGTGATTAAGGCATCGCTTCCGCCATTTCGCAAAAAATCGAAGGCGGCATATCCCAAGTTGCGGGTGTACTCGATATCATAAGCATTCGGCGGCGCACAGCGCAATTCATAGCCAATCTCTTTGCCAACGATCGTCATCTTGACGCCAAGATCGCAGAGATTCTTCATGACCGCCTGCTTAAGAAGTTCGGGAAAATTCAACTCCGCATAACGGATGTGACCATGTTCATCAAAGCAATGCGCTTCAAGGTTTTTCAAATCTTCCGGCGCAATTTTTTCGACAATCCCTTCCGCCACCACAGCCACGCCATAGTCGCGTTTTAGCGCAAGGCGCTTAATGATGGAAGCCGTTAAAAGGTCGACTAAATTTTGTAACCTGATTTGTCCCGTTCCAAACGCTTCGGGAATGATCGTCAACGTCGCACTCGCGCTTTTGCCGATTCCAAGCGCAAGATGTCCTGCCGTCCGCCCCATCGCAATGGCAAAGTACCAGCGCCCAGTCGTCCGCGCATCTTCCATCAGGTTGCTGACTAATTGTGCACCAAGCGCACGCGCGGTTTCAAAGCCAAACGTCGGCACCCCTTCCGGTAGCGGCAAATCGTTATCAATCGTCTTCGGCACATGTACGACTTGAAGACTCATGCCTAATTGCTGCGTCGCATATTCACTGATCTTAAACGCTGAATATGCGGTGTCATCACCGCCGATCGTCACCAAATGCGTCACGCCAAGGTCAAGCAGTGTTTCTACCGCTTTGCGCAATGACTCTTCCGCTTTTGTCGGATTGGCGCGAGACATTCTGAGCATGCTGCCGCCGTCATAATGAATTCGGCTAACCATGTCGATTGTCAGCGGCACGACATTTTTTATTCCTTTGCATAAGTGGGCAAAACCATCATAAATCCCCAGTACTTCCCAACCGTTTTTTCTTGCTTCAATCGTCACGGAGCTGATCACGCTGTTGATTCCAGGCGCCGGTCCACCACCGCACACAATGGCCAACATTTTTTGTCGTGAAGCAATCATCTTTAATCCCCCTTTTACTTTTTCACTTTTTATCTGTAAATGCTATTAACAGGATTCCGCCTCATTGCCAAAGACGATGCCGATTGCACGTGCCGCCGCCACCAGTTCGCCGTCTTCCTCTACATGATTCGGCTTGCCGACGACATCAGCGATCGGCAACGTTACGATATGATTATTCTGCAAGGCAACCATGCAGTCCGCTTTCCCGGCCAAAAGCGCCTCTACGGCAGCGACGCCGTAACGCGTGGCCAACAAGCGATCAAACGCAGTCGGGCTCCCCCCCCGCTGTAAATGTCCCAACACGGTGCAGCGCGATTCCACGCCAATCTTCTCTTCAATTTCACGCGCTAACTTTTCACCGACGCCGCCCAACCTGATTTTTTCCGTGCTGCCTGCAGCCACTTGCGTTCCAGTCAGTTCGCCGCCCTGCGGAATCGCTCCTTCCGCAACGACGATCAGACTAAAACGCTTCCCTTCTTGCTGGCGGCGTCTTATTTTCGCTAACACGCCTGCTACTTTATAAGGGATTTCCGGCAGCAAAATGCAGTCGGCGCCTCCTGCCAAACCTGAATGTAGCGCGATCCAGCCGGCATAACGTCCCATCACTTCAAGCACCATAACGCGATGATGCGACTCTGCCGTCGTATGCAGCCTGTCTAACGCTTCGCTGGCGACGCCTACAGCCGTATCAAAGCCAAACGTACGCTCCGTGCCCGAAATATCATTGTCAATCGTCTTCGGCACAGCAATCACTCGAACACCGTATTCAGAAAAACGTGCGCCGATTTTTATGCTGCCGTCGCCGCCGATCACAACCAGTGCGTCAATTTCAGCCCTGCGCAAATTCTCCGCCGCCAACGAAGAAACATCCTTGTATACCGTTTCTTCGTTTTCAATGACCCGATAGTGAAATGGATTGTCGCGATTCGTCGTGCCAAGAATCGTTCCGCCGCGCGGCAAAATTCCCGACACATCCGCATTGTTTATAACAAAGATCTGATTTTCAACCAAACCGCCAAAGCCGTTACGAATCCCCCATACTTTTAGACCACGACCGGTAGCGGTACGAACAACGGCGCGAATAACCGCATTTAAGCCCGGACAATCGCCTCCGCCGGTAAGCACGCCAATACTGCGTATCGTTTCCATAGCTCCTCCGTTCATTGCGTGAATCTTCGTTCACTTCCTATATTTTCTATATTCGCCATTGCCATATGCATTCCTTCGCAAAACATAACGTAAATGCGATTTTCTCGCTAAAGCAGAAAAGAGAAGAAAACCAGGCATAATCGCCTACTTTTCTCCTCATTCTCCGCAAAGTCGTTTTTTGACAAAACATAACGCGGCTTTCACTTGGCGTGGCGGAAAACAAAAACGGACATCCGCCATCAGCAAACGTCCGTCGCCACCTTATTCTTTTAATCCGCCCAGGCCTAGCGGCATTTCTTTACCAAAGCCGGCCAAGCCTTTGTAAACACCGCGCAAATCATGTTCTTCGCCGCGATTATCCAGATAGCGTTCCAGCTTTCTTTTCACACGCTGCAAGGCATTGTCTATCGATTTGACATGACGATCCAATTCCACGGCAATTTCCTGATAAGACTTTCCATCAAGATACGCCATCAAAACTTTCCACTCTAAATCGCTTAAGATTTCGCCCATTTTTTCTTCGATGTCAATGAACTCTTCACGACTGATAACCAATTCTTCCGGATCGGATATCTTGGAGCCGGAAAGGACGTCGAGCAGTGTACGATCCGAATCCTCGTCATAAATCGGTTTATTTAAAGAAACATATGAATTCAAGGGAATGTGTTTCTGGCGAGTAGCGGTCTTAATCGCTGTAATAATTTGGCGCGTCACACATAATTCAGCAAACGCCCGGAAGGAAGAAAGCTTGTCGTTGCGGAAATCTCGGATGGCCTTATATAAGCCGATCATCCCTTCCTGGATAATATCTTCGCGATCTGCACCAATCAAAAAATAGGATCGGGCTTTGGCCCGTACAAAATTGCGGTACTTATGAATCAAATAATCCAAAGCGGTTGAATTGTTGTTTTCTCTGGCGTCAGTGACGATGTCTTCATCGCTCATGTTTTCAAACATACTGTACATTTCACCCTGTAGACTGACTTTCATCGCCTCGCCCCCTCATCTTGTCTAAACGGCATTGGCATACCTTCTTCAACAACCCCCTGTACTGCTGCTTTCACAGCACATTATATCGCACCAGCCCAGACAAGTCAATCTTTCTCAGCCTTTACGCCGCAGTTCATCCAAGCGTTTCGCCACATCGGCATCCAATCGATTGCCCAATTCCTGTCGCCGGCATTTCAGCGCAGCATCCGAAAACCCTTGGCGAATCTCTTTTTGCACCTTGCGCACATCTTGAACCAGCTCCCGCGCAGGTATGCGAAAAGCTCCCGCGCCCAAGATCAGCAGCTGCTCCGCCCAGTCATTCGTCACAACATAAACGCGCCGCCCCTGTCTCACTTGAACATATGCGGAACGTTCAATGTAGCTGTCCGCCGTTTCTTTTTCCGCCGTATAGACCACCGCCAGCGCAGTGGTTATTTGTTCGAGTCCGCCCGGGCCATCCGCCTGGTGCGCATCAAAGACAATCATCGTCTGATATTGTTTATACGCGCCATAGCCGGACAAATATTCGATCAGCTTGTCTCTGGCATGCCCCATGTCTTCGGATAATAGTTCGGCTAATTCCGGCCAGGCATTGATCACATTATAGCCATCGACCAACAAGACTTCATCCATAGCCTTCTCCTCGATCAGATTCGTCCCGCAACCGCAGGCTGATTGCTTGCTTTTCTTTCCTCATCCGCTTTGTTTTTCTCCGGCTCAACCGGCTGCAGCGGCGGGCCAAACTTAACAACTTTGTCATCCGGCCAATAAAAATCGCGGCCTAGGTCTTCGCTCATAACCGGCTTGCCCTTTTCCTTCACTAGCCGCACCGTACGGATCCGCCAGCCGGAATCGCCTTGTTTTTCGATTTTCACTTCTCCCGGCGCCAATGTCCGGTCAAACTTTTCCACCGTGTTAGGATCGACGCGCTCCTGATCCAGAGAAACGAGCTCAAACTCTTTTTGCAAAGGCATTTTCCCGAAGAAGCCCACATACAAACGGTCGCCGATAACTTCACTGCGTACCAACAAAGGGCTATCACTATCGTTTACAAAACGAAAATCCAGTTCGCCATATACCACCGTAGCATCCCGCCCCATCTGCACATAAGACAGCGGCTTCGCATGGTTCGTTCGTTCCTGGATCGCCAAACCGGAAAGCAATGCAGCATTGTAGAGCGTCGACGATACTTGGCAAATTCCGCCGCCGACTCCCGGAACCAACTCGCCATCGACAATCTCGGGCGCTTCACGAAATCCTCTTTCAACGACCCGTGGACCGACCGCTTTGTTAAATGAAAATTCACCGCCCGGTTTCAATAAAACTCCATCGATCGCTTTCGCCGCCAGCGCAACATTTGTACTGCGATTCGAATCTTTGGGATTAAAACGGGTAACAAAACTTCCCCATAAGTGTAGCGTACCTGCCTTCGCCAATTCTTCCTGCGTCACTTCAGGCCGCACCTCTTCGGTCGGAATCTCCAGTTCCTGAACATCGCCCCGGCTAAAAGCCTGCAGGATTTGGCGACGCAAACTCTCACGATTCACACGAAAGCCTCTTTCATCGCTGACCAAACCGCCCGCCGCCACGCTCAGATATGCATTTTTCGCTGGTTTATCCAGGCGATTCGACCAATAGTCAAGCAATGCGTCCATCTTATCCTGCCGGTAACTAAGTTCCGGCCAAAATTCCGCGCCGTACACTTGCGCCTGATAAATCTCGCTTAGCCGTTCCCAAAGCGAGCCGTGCCTTCCAACCAGCCAGACAGTTTCCGCAGCACGGCCGGTATCCAGTTTTAAATCCAGCTCTGCAGCGGATATCGCAACCTTTTCTCCCTCATGCGCCAATAAAAGATTCCGCTGCTGATAATCCTTTTGCCAGCCGGAAGCCAGCCACTCTACCTGCTGTCGGCTGCGCCCCCCCATATCCAATCCCGCCAGACGTACTCCGGCATAGACGGTTTGTTCGGACAGGAGCATCGCAGCAATCCCCACCACCCCTGGCACTAACAGCATGATTAAAAAGGTAATAAATAATATCCGCCGCGCTTTCACTTTACTTCAGCCCCCGTTGGCGTACAATTTCATACAACAATAACGAGCAGGCCACCGATGCATTCAACGAATTGATGTTGCCCGCCATTGGAATCCGCACCAGAAGATCGCAGCATTCCTTGGTCAAACGACCTAAGCCTTTGCCTTCGCTGCCGACCACGACTACAACCGGCCCCGTCAAATCCGCCTCATGGTAGAGTTTGTCGCCCTCCATATCCGCGCCAATGATCCAATACCCCTGCTGTTGCAGATATTTTAACGTTTGCGCCACATTGCCGATGCGCGCAACCGGAACATATTCCACAGCTCCAGCCGAAGTTTTCGCCACCGTTCCCGACAGCGGACAGGTGCGTCGTTTTGGCAGCAGCATCCCCTGAACCCCCGCCGCGTCAGCAGTACGCAAAATCGCGCCGACATTGTGCGGGTCCTCCAACTCATCGAGTAATACCAAAAATGGCGTCTTGCCGCTACAGGCAACCTGCTGCAGCAAATCATCAAGCTCTACATAGGCAACCGGCGCGACCATCGCCGCGACGCCTTGATGCTTCGGTCCTCCCAGCGCATCGAGACGCGCCATATCGACCGTCTGCACCACTAAACCCTGCTCTTTCGCCTTACCGATAATCTCGCGCAGCGAACCTTGACGATCGCCCTGCGCAACCAATATCTTATTAATCGAGCGACCACTTTTCAGCGCTTCCATTACACTGTTGCGACCGACGATAATCTCTTCATTTTCCGCTTTAGGCTCTTGTTTCATCTTACCTCTCCTTTTCACAACGCGACAGCCTGGCATCACGTCAGTCCATCCCCGCTTATATTATCCGCCCCTTATTATATTGTCAATCATCCAGACCGTCTTACGCATCATTATAATTAGTTAAAAAACTACATTCTTATGAAGAAAATTGTTCCCGAACTTGCATTTGCTTGCCGCAGCTGAGCTTTCCTTCCCGGCATACGCCCAATACGCATGAAGGAAGCGCTTTTTCATACAGAACAGGAGAAAGCGAGCGCAATATCCTGAGTTTTTTGATCGCCAAATCGCGAATCTCCCATTGTGCGTTCATGCAGGTCCGATCAGCCAACATCGAAGTGTCAGCTCTGGCGTTTAAAGAAAGGATCAGTTTGATCTGGTCACAGTTCAATAAGAAGGCCAAGGCCTTCTCGACGCCATGTTTTTCCGCCACTTTCACACGGAAAGCCTTGACAGCGGCTGCCAAGGTTTGAAACTCATCGCAAAAAAGCGAATCTTTGATCGTCTCCGGCAGTTTGATCGCCCGCGTTTCATCAAGCAGAACCGCCTCCAGCTCTTCACGCTGGTTACGCGAGAGACGATGCCGCAGTTGCTGATGATAAGTGACCATGCTGCACATCATGCCGAATGTGCTTCGCGCCTGCTCTGCAATACTGTCATGCCCATAGCCGAGAACACGTTTGACAAGACTCTGCTCTTTCTCCGCGGCAGTCTCCGCCCAAATTTGCAGCGTTTGTGAAGGCGTCTGTTTTGCCGTACTGGTCAACGCACCTATCGCTACGCGATGGTCAAGATCTTTAAAGTGCTCCAGCAGCAGCAGATTTTCCTCGTGCGTGATGCGCGAAAAATAATCCGCATGAAAATCCGCAATGGCCGCGATTTTGGGTTTGGCCGCTTTTACCTTAGCCAGGCACTGCCCCAGTCGAGACGGTAAATGGGAAGAAATCGCCTCAGCGACTGCTTCAAACAGCGCAGCATAGCGCTCATCTTTTAACAAGCGAAATAAATCAAGCAGTTTATCTCCGGACATAGCCACGCATAGATTTGTCTTCGTTGACAAAGGCAGAATATAGCGTGCATCCTCTATTGGAATCCCGTATCGATAATGTTCCGGCTTTGGTCGGCCTTTGCACTCGCCCTCTTTTAGCTGCGACATTCGTGCATACAGATCGAAAGCCCGTTGCGTAAGTTCTTCCGCTGTTCGTGCGTCAGGACCAAAATCCGGTAAAAGATAGGCTTCCTTTGACATCGCGACATAGCGCTGGCTTTGCTGAACATAAGAATCATTCAATTCGCATAGCAGCGTACTTTGCACCCGGTCAATGCCTTCCAAGACAAAGGACAGATTGATCGTCTTTAAGATGCCACCTAGCGTTTGCTCATCCAGCTCCATCTCCGCATTACGCGCCAGCCATGTCTCTACCCGTTCCAAGCCGGTCGCTTCAAAATTATCGATTCGCAACAACTACGCCTCCCTCATATAACTTCGAAAACAGCACCGCTTTTATCACGCTTTGCCGTTCTAAAAGGTGGCGCTGTTTTCATTTATTGATCCGCCCGGCGACTTTTCCGCGTTCCAGCCGGTTTTACTTCTGCAATGATTGCAACGAATAAACAATCCAACAATTCCTGCAATCGCTGTTGCCGCTGATCGAGATACAAAAAGCCAAGCAGCGCTTCTACCCCTGTACTGGCACGATATTCCGCAACGGTAGCGCTTTTCGGCACCGTCGACTTGGCATTGCGCCCACGCCGCACGACCGCGGCTTCTTCGTCACTCAAATCGGCTTCGATGGCACGATAACCCTTTGCCTGAAAAGCGGCTGATACCATGCGCGAATCATACGAATGCAGGATATGCACTTTATTATGCTCACGCGTCAACAGGCGCGTCCTTACATACAACGAAAAGACGGCATCGCCGATATAAGCCTGCGCCAAAGCCGACACTTGTCCGGCAGCCGGCATTTCACCTTCCCCTTGCTCAAGGACACGCTCCATCAGAAACTGGAATTGTTCAAATTTCATTTCTGTTTCCACCGACTTCCTTGCGCCGAATCTTCGATGACGATACCAAGTGCCGCCAGACTATCACGAATTTTATCCGCTGTAGGCCAGTCTTTCTTTTGCCGCGCGTCCTGGCGCAGCGCAATGATTAACTCCATCAATCCTTCGACGACACCGGCGGCCTCTTCTTCCTTGCCGCGTCCCTCACGCTCTGCAACCAGAATGCCCAGAATGTCCATGACGCTATAATAAGCTTCTTTCGCTTGACGCAATGCGTCAACATCGGGAATTTCAGTTCCCGCAACGACGCTGCTTTGATAAATGTTGATTTCCTTCGCCAAGCCGAATAAGACGCTCACCGCTAACGCCGTATTAAAATCATCGTCCATCGCTTCCACAAAAGAACGCTTCGCCTGTATGGCAGACTCTCGCAATTTGTCGCCTGCCGGCGTACATCCGCCGCCAGCCATGCTCTCCATCTGACGCAGATTTTCAACAGCCGTACGCAGACGTTCTAGGCTCCGCGCGGCTTCCGTCAAGCGTTCATCGCTAAAATCGAGCGGACTGCGATAGTGCGTCGCAACAATGAAGTAGCGCAATACTTCGGCCGGATAGTGCGCCAAGATATCCTTCACCAAAAAGAAGTTATCCAGCGACTTGCTCATCTTCTCTTCATTCACGGTAATGAATCCGTTATGTAGCCAATAGCGTACAAACGGTTCTTCCACGCCAGCCGATGCTTCTGATTGCGCAATTTCATTTTCATGATGCGGAAAAATCAGATCGCTGCCGCCGCCATGAAAGTCGAAGCTGTGTCCCAAATATTTTTTTGACATAGCCGAACATTCAATATGCCAGCCCGGTCGGCCAGCGCCCCAAGGACTTTCCCAGGCAGGTTCGCCCGGTTTCGCACTTTTCCAAAGCGCAAAATCCATTGGGTGTTTTTTTCTCGTATCCACCTCAACCCGTGCGCCCGCTTTCATATCTTCGAGATTGCGACCGCTAAGCTTGCCATACCCGGGAAACGATTCGACCTGATAATAGACGTCGCCGTCGACGACATAAGCAAAACCGTTTTCAATCAGCGTTTTTACCATCGTGATGATTTCCGCCATATGTCCCGAAACGGTCGGATACACATCGGCACGCCGGACATGCAGTCGATCCATGACCTCGAAATAACCTTGGATGTAACGGGCCGCAATCGCGTCCCAGCTGACGCCTTCCTTATTGGCCGCTTTGATGATTTTATCATCGACATCTGTAAAGTTTTGTACGTGCGTGACCTTATAACCGGAATACTCCAGATAACGTTTTATGACATCCCAGGTAATAAAAGGGCGGGCATTGCCGATATGCGGATGGTTATACGGCGTAACGCCGCAGACATACATCTTTACTTTGCCCGGTTCCAGCGGAACAAATCCCTCTTTTTGTTTTGTCAGTGTGTTATATACACGTAAACTCATTATTTTTTCAGCTCCCCTTCCAGTTGTTCGACCCGCTCTTCCAGACGACGGATATTGCGCTGCATGCACAGCATCATTTCCGCCACAGGATCCGGCAAGTCATTATGTTCGAGATCCACCATGCTGCCTGGCTGTCCAGTCACGCGACGGCCTTCATGCCAGACGACTTTTCCCGGTATTCCGACGACAGTCGAATTAATCGGCACCTCTTTAAGTACGACCGAACCGGCGCCGATCTTTGAATTTGCGCCGACCGTGAAGGAGCCCAATACTTTTGCACCGCTGGCCACGACCACATTATCGCCTAATGTGGGGTGGCGCTTGCCTTTTTCCTTCCCGGTACCGCCAAGCGTGATGCCTTGATACAACGTGACATTATCGCCAATTTCCGCCGTTTCGCCGATGACAACGCCGCTGCCATGGTCGATGAACAGTCCTTCGCCAATTGTCGCACCCGGATGAATTTCAATACCAGTCAAAAAGCGGGCGAAATTGGAAATCAGTCGCGGCAGCAAAATCCAGCCGCGCAAATACAAAGGATGACTAAGACGATGAAACCAAATGGCATGAAGACCCGGATAACAAAAGAGAACCTCCGCCACACTGCGCGCAGCAGGATCGCGCTCAAACACCACCTGAACATCTCGTTTCATACGTCCAAACATATCTTTCCTCCTCTGGAATTTCAGCATTGCCGCTTAAAAATAAAGAAAACGAGCCAATTATCTCCATACAGAGACGATTGGCTCGTGGTTCCACTCTGTTTGGGCTTTTCGAAAAAAACCCCACTCACGCGCCGTTTAACGGTGGCAACCGTTCTCACCTCAGGTTTTCCCGTCGACAAGACTGCTCCAGGGCGCATTCGCTGCGTCTTACCTTGCTGCCGTTTCCAGCCTGGACGGCAACTCTCTGAAAGGCAGATGGGGCAGCTACTTTTCCCCTTCTTCACATGTAAGAATCTTTATTTATTACTTGATTATAACGAGCTATCACGCCGCTGTCAATTCCTTCATCAGGCTAACTTGGCCAAGATGCTGTTCATGCGCGCTAACGTACGTTCTTTGCCCAGCAACGGAATAATATCGAACAATTCCGGGCCATGCATTTTCCCGGTAATCGCCACGCGAACCGGCATGAAGACTTTCTTCCCCGGCAACTTCAATTCCTTGGTGATGCCCTTTAAAATCGTCTTCACCGCCGCCATGTCGACAACGTCTGCCGCAGCCAGCCGCTGCATGAAAACGCGCACAGGTTCCGCAACTTCCGTATCCTTTAAAATCGCTTTGGCTTCGTCATTTTCAAATTCAGCCGTATCGCCAAAGAAAACATCAGCCTGCTCCACCATCTGCGCCGCATAGCTGATATGATTTTGCAGCGCCGCTGCAACACGGGCCAGCCAATCCAACTCCGCTTGCGTCGGAGCCGCGCCGACAAAACCGGCTTCCTGCAAATGCGGCAAGGCCAAGCGGGCAATCAGTGCCGGGTCTGCTTTTTTCAAATATTGTGCATTGATCCAGTTCAACTTATCGACATCAAAGACCGCAGGATTCTTTGCCACCCGCTCCATCGAAAATGCCTGTACCAATTCGTCCAATGTAAACAGTTCCTGCTCACCTTCAGGCGACCAACCCAAAAGCGCAAGAAAATTAACGATCGCTTCCGGTAAGTAACCGAGCGTCCGGTACTGTTCCACCGATGTAGCGCCGTGCCGCTTGCTCATTTTGCTGCGATCTTTGCCTAAAATCAGCGAGATATGGCCAAATTCCGGCACCGGCAAACCAAGCGCTTCGTAAATCACGACCTGACGCGGCGTATTGGACAGATGTTCCTCGGCCCGAATCACATGACTAATCTTCATCATGTGGTCATCGATGACAACCGCATAATTATAAACCGGCATGCCGTCCGATTTGACAATGACAAAATCTCCGATGCCGTTCGATTCGAACGTCACATTACCGCGCACCAAATCATGAATCACAACATCCTTGTTTTCCGGCACGCGAAGCCGAATGACCGCTGCACGCCCTTCCGCCTCGAATTGTTGCCGCTCGGCATCGCTTAGGTCGCGACAGTGTCCGCCATAACGCGGCGTAAGACCTTTCGCCAATTCCGCCTGGCGTTCGCTTTCCAATTTTTCTTCGCTGCAATAGCAGCGATATGCTTTCCCCTCAGCCAGCAATCGATCCGTAAACTGCTGATACGTATCGAGACGCTGCGTTTGATGATACGGCCCGTAATCGCCGCCTGCATCCGGACCTTCATCCCAGGTCAGCCCCAGCCAACGCAACGCTTCCTTAATGTTTTCTTCCGACTCCTTCGTCGAACGATCCAAATCAGTATCCTCAACCCGAAGAACAAACGCACCGCCGGCTTTACGGGCCAACAGCCAGTTAAACAGGGCCGATCGTGCCCCGCCGATATGAAACGGCCCTGTCGGGCTCGGAGCAAAGCGAACGCGCATCATTTGCTGTGTCATTTTTCTACCTCCACTTTCACGTTATCAAACAGTTTTATTCTAGCAGATTCTCTGCCATGACGCAAAAGAAAATCCGTACTTATGCTTCTCGCCTGCAGGAGTTCAACGTTCAAACGCGAATGACTAGTTGTAAAGGATTACTTCACGCCAGTTTACAAGGAGGCTCTCTTATGGAACAAAAAAAATATATCCGCTGCAAGGCATGTGGCTTCGTCATGCTTGAGGGCGATCTGAAACACCTCTGCCCAGCCTGCGGATTGCCTAAAACAGTATTCGAGCCCTACAGCAAAAAGATTTCTCCGCTGCGCAAATTTTTATTGGATCAACATTTGCACCCCATCGCCGTGCATTTCCCTCAAGTATTTGTTTTCATTATTATTGCCGGCTTACTGCTTTCTTACTGGGTTCCCGAACCATGGCGCAGCGACTTTCTCTCCGCAGCCAAATTATCGATTCTCGGTTTGCCCTTCGCCGTTTTGGCCGGTTTCATTTCCGGACTCATCGACGGCCGACTGCGTTTCAAGAAATTAAACGCACCGCTTTTGATTCACAAAATCATCGCCGGCATCGTATTTCAACTGCTCTCACTGATCATCGCCGGAATTTATCTTGCAACAGGATTTACACCGGCTTCAACGGCCGCGATTATCGTGCTCAGTATCGTCAGTACCGCAATCGCCATTTACCTTGGCCGCACGGGAGCGACCATGTTCGAATCCTTCATTCCCGGCTAAGGAAAGGAACGCTCGATCTGACGTTCAGTAAAAAAGCAATTTGCCGTCGGCAAATTGCTTTTTTACTGCGTCAATTAAAGAATGCTGGCAATCGCCTGTGCGGCCATTCCTTCGCCCGTTCCTGCAAAGCCAAGCCCTTCCGTTGTCGTCGCCTTAACATTGACGGCCTCTGGCGGAATCTGCAGCACGCGAGCTATATTGCGGTTCATCGCCGGAATATAGTTCGCCAGCTTCGGCTTTTGCGCAATGACCGTCGCATCAATATTATTGACCCGATAACCGTTTTCCTGCAGGATTTCGCCGACCCTGGCCAGCAGTTTCAGGCTGGAAGCCCCTTTATACTGCATATCCGTGTCCGGGAAATGACGGCCGATGTCGCCAAGTCCTGCCGCCCCGAGCAACGCATCTTTTATCGCATGCAACAGTACGTCAGCGTCGGAATGACCGTCCAAGCCTTTCTCATATGGAATCTCCTCGCCGCCTAAGATCAACTTTCGTCCCACAACCAGACGATGCACATCATACCCCATGCCAATTCGCATCGCACATCCCTCCTTCCCCGATTTTTCAAGCAGCGCCCCTGCTATCTGCAAATCGTCGGGCGTTGTTATTTTTATATTTTGATAGTTGCCGCGCACCAGTTTCACCTTATGTCCTAACCGTTCCACCAATCCGGCATCATCAGTCGCGATAACGCCGTCCGCCGCAGCCTGCGCATATGCTTTGCGCAACAATGCGGCATCAAATCCCTGCGGCGTCTGAACCGCCCACAATTGCGCTCGCTCCGGCGTCTCAAGCACCACGCCCTGTTCGTCCGCCCTTTTGATCGTATCTTTTACCTGAACTGCCGTTACCGCAGCGCCGGATCGACCAGCCTCCGCAACAACCTGCGTGATGCATTCGTTGGAGACCAGCGGTCTTGCGCCGTCATGAACCAGAATGATTCGCGCGGCCTGAGACGTTACCGCCAACGCATTGGCTATCGAGTGTTGCCGTTCCGCTCCGCCAATGACAATCCGATACGGCAGTGCCCCCGCTGCGCGAGCGGCAATTTCCTCCACTTTCCCTTCTTCTCCCGCAGCAGCCACCAATACGAAATCGGTCACCATCTCATTCGCAGCAAACTGCCGAATCGTCCGCCCAAGAACGCTTTCTCCCTTAAGCGTCAAAAACACCTTGTTTTCTTCGCTGCCCATCCGCCGTCCCTGTCCTGCCGCCGGAATAATTACCGTTACCATACCTTCAACCTCCTATAAAAAATCCCCGGCGCTTATGCCGGGGATTCACTTTTAACGCTGCCTATGCGCCTTTCTGTTTGGCAAAAATCATTCGCCCGGCTGCGGTCTGCAGTACAGACGTCACGACCACAGAAATACTGTCGCCCAAATGTTTCTTGCCGCCATCGACGACGATCATAGTTCCGTCATCCAGATAACCAATGCCCTGACCGGCCTCTTTACCGTCCTTGACGACTAAGACGCCCATTTCTTCGCCTGGCAAGACCACGGCTTTTACCGCATTCGTCAGCTCGTTGATGTTAAGGACCTTGACGCCCTGCAATTCGGCAACCTTATTCAGATTATAATCGTTGGTCACCAGATGCCCTTTCATCTTTTGCGCCAAGCGGACAAGTTTCGAGTCAACTTCGCTAATATCCTCAAAATCTTCCTCTTGAATCCGCACGGTCATTCCCGGTTCTTTTTGCATGCGATTCAGAATATCCAGACCGCGCCTGCCCCGATTTCGCTTCAGCACATCCGATGAATCGGCTATGTGCTGCAGTTCTTCCAAAACGAAACGCGGCACCACCAAAACGCCTTCTAAAAAGCCAGTCTTGCAAATGTCTGCGATTCGGCCATCGATGATGACGCTGGTGTCCAAAATCTTGTGAACAAGAGCCGGTTCCGGCGTCGCTTGTTTTTCTTTAGACGCTTTCTCGCGGCCCTTCCAAGGCCAGGCTGTAAACAAGCTGAAAAATTCTTCCCGCTTATGCGTAGCAATGTTGATGCCCAGGTAGCCTAAAATAATACTTATAATGCCAGGTATATAATTTCCAATCAAGGGAATCGGTAAAAACGCAGAACTAATTAAATTTGCGATGATCAAACCCATTGCCAAGCCGATCGAACCCGCTACAACGTCAGCCACCGGCATTCGTTCCAAACGACGCTCCATCCAATACGTGAGTTTCCACAAATGATGCAAAAAGAATGGCGCCAACAAAAAGCCAATAACCACGCCGGCCACGCCGCCAAAAACAAGGAGCAACAAGGATACCATCGTGTCGCTTACCGTGTCGAGGCCAAATTTTGCCACTTCATTGCTGAAAACAGTCGACATAAGTGGGCTTGCGTTAACCCATTTTGCCGTCATCACACCGGCAACACCCATAAACAGCGTTATCATGCCACGCAGAATCTTATCGAGCAATATCGCACCTCCTTTCGTCATTGAGACCGCTGCCAACCCTTTTCATTTTTTACAGGTCTCATATTGACTATTATAAACAAACTCTTCTCTTTTCACAATATGTCAGCTAGATTGTACAGACTCATTTAAGAAAAAAGAAAGAAAGCTGCCGATTTAATCGCCAGCCAGTTCAGACTCTTTTAACAATGATGACACCCACAATTCCGTTTCGGCAACATCTTTGCCGCAAGCCAACACCAATTCACTAACCAGTATTTTTCGCGCGGTATCCAACAAACGTCTTTCGCCCGCCGACAATTTCTTGCTGACGTCTTGCCGCGCCAAATTGCGCACGACTTCCGCCACTTCAAAAATATCGCCGCTTTTGATTTTACTAAGATATAGATTAAGCCTTTTATTCCAGCTGATGGTATTCACCGGCGAAGACTCATGTAAAATTTCTGCGACTTTGGCGATTTCTTCCGGTGCAATGATGCCCCTTAAGCCAATCCGTTCTGTCTTATCGAGAGGAATCATCACGCGCATTCCGCCATACGGCATCGTCAGAATGTAATAATCTTGACAACAGCCCATGACTTCATGAGCTTCAATTGCCTCAATCACCCCAGCTCCATGCATGGGATATACCACTTTGTCCCCAATAGCCAACATAACATCAACTCCTATGCGAGCAGTATACCACATTAAAAGCCACTTGTCAAAATTTTATATTCTAGCACAGTACGTTCCTCCTGTCAACGAAGCTTTGCAAACTTCACAAATATGCTAAAAGATTGACAAGCATCACGCCCCTTTATATAATTAAGGCGAAACGGGGGGATTTTGTTATGCATGAAAAATTTTGCACTGATTTTCAATCGGCTGTCGACGAATATTTGATACGTCATCGCAGCGTCGTAGATATCATCACCAAATACCAAGAAGCCTGCGCGCGCGTTAACAGAGCTTTTGCCAAAGCCGTTACCGAATGCGGTTGCGTATCCATCGAAGCCTCTCGCCAACAGGCACCGCAAGGCATTGATTACAGCCAACTCAAGCCGTTCATGTCTTCGCATTTAAATGGCAAACCTTGCGAAAACTGCCAGGAAGTGCTCACTCGCGAACTGGGACACAGTTTGTTTTATTTGACTGCGCTTTGTAACTTATCCGGCTTGCAGCTGCATGAAGTCATGAAAAAAGAATTCACAACGATTGAAACACTTGGTGTTTTCCGTCTCTCCTAAACCAGAGCCCAGCATCCTTTCTTTCAATTATAAAAGCACGCAAATTTGCGTGCTTTTTTTTATTTCACGACCACTTAACGGTAGCTGTCGAGACGGACATGTTCTTTGAGACGCATCAAGCCGTCTCTTATGTTTTTTGCCCTGACTTCCCCGACGCCGCCTACTTCATCAAGGTCTTCAATTGTCGCAGCACAGATGCGCGGCAAAACACGAAAATGAGCGATCAAATTATCGATCACATTCACCGGCAGGCGCGGCAATTGATGCAATACCCGATATCCGCGCGGCACGACCGGTATGTCGACTGCGTTCGGCGTCACGCCATAACCCAAAAGGCGGCATATGGTATAGACCTCGAGGTTGTCTTCCGACAGCAGTGCAATGTGTTCGCGCACTTGTTCCTGCACAAGCGCATCCGCACTGACACAATAGTCTTTGAGCAAAAGATCCATAGCATCGCCCTCTGCCAGCAATTCTTCCACCTGCATGCTAAGCAGCCGTCCCTCCGTGCCAAGTTCGATAATATTGAGTTCTATCTCACGGGCAATTCGATGCACTTGTTCCATACGAATAAATATTTCCGTCACATCCGCCAGTGTCACGCGATGCTCAAATTCCAACTCGCTTAATTTCACAAGCGCCCGCTTTAAAACCAGCCGGTATTTCTCCAAAGTTTGTAATGCCTGGTTGGCGCGATTTAAGATAAACGAGATATCTCGCAACGTATAGCGCAAATTACCCATATACAAGCTGATCACATTACGCCGCTGCGAAATGGCGACGACCAAGCCGCCCGTTTGTTTCGCCACCCGTTCTGCAGTCCGATGCCGCGTCCCCGTCTCGCTGGTCGCAATGCCAGAGTCCGGCACCAACTGCGCGTTGGCGCAAAGGATCATCTTGGCATCGCCGGACAAAACGATAGCACCATCCATCTTCGCCAATTCATAAAAAGCCGAAGGAGCGTACTCACAATTGATCTCAAAACCGCCATCGACCAACTCCAGCATCTTAGCGTTGCTGATGACAAATACCAGCGCGCCCATCTTAGCGCGAATAATGTGTTCCAGCCCGTCACGCAGCGGTGTGCCCGGAACCAGTTTCAATAACGTTTGGATAAACCGATTGTCCCAAAGCTTACCATCTTGAAGTTTGCCATTCATACAAACACCGCCTCCATGGCTTCTTGTACGCTAGCTACGCCGATGATCTCAAGTCCTGCACGTTTCCCTTTAAAAGCAGCCGCATTGCCGCTCGGTATGACAAAGCGACGAAAGCCTAAATTGACGGCCTCTCCAATGCGTTCTTCAATCCGCGATACCATTCTAACCTCTCCGGTAAGCCCGACTTCTCCGACAACAACGGTCTTCGCATCTAGCGGCATGTTCCGATAACTGGACGCAATCGCAAGAGCCACCGGCAAATCGGCAGCTGGTTCGGATACTTTAATGCCGCCGACCGCATTCACATAGCAATCCTGGTTGGCTAACATCTGTCCAACCCTTTTCTCAAGCACCGCTAAAAGCAGGATCAGCCGGTTGTAATCAAAACCTACTGCCGTGCGACGCGGCATACCAAAGCAGGTCGTACTCACCAACGCCTGTATTTCAATGAGCAGCGGGCGAACCCCCTCCATGGAAGCAAGCACTACCGAACCCGGAGCGCCTTCCGGACGTTCGGAGAGAAGAATGCCCGAGGGGTTCTTGACTTCTGCCAGCCCCTCTTCTTCCATCGCAAAGATACCGCTCTCACTGGTGGAACCGAAACGATTTTTCATCGCCCTTAGCACACGAAACGCATAATTGCGTTCTCCTTCGAAATAAAGGACGACATCCACCATATGTTCAAGCAGCCTTGGCCCCGCTATATTACCGTCTTTCGTCACGTGTCCGATAATCGCAATCGGAATATCACGCTCTTTAGCCAAACGCAGAAGCTTCGCGGTACAATCGCGCACCTGCCCCACGCTACCCGGAGCTGACGGAATTTCAGGGCTGTACATCGTTTGAATCGAATCGATAACTAAGAGCGACGGTTTTACATGCGCCGCCGACTGAATGATCGATTCAAGATTCGTTTCTGTCATGATTAGCATATTGTCATGCAGACGATTCACTCGTTCGGCCCGCATTCGGGTCTGCGCAGCCGATTCTTCGCCCGACACATACAATACCTGTCCGTATTGTCCGCTGATCGAGCAGGCCGCCTGGAGCAAAAGCGTCGACTTGCCGATGCCCGGATCGCCGCCGATCAGTACCATCGCGCCTGGAACAATTCCACCACCCAATACACGGTCAAACTCTTTCAACCCGGTAGCCATACGCGGAAAGGAAGCGGTATCGACTTTTGTGATCGGCATCGGCTTCGCCGCAACGCCACCGGTAAAAAAAGCACCGCGCGGCTCCTTACGTGCAGCCAATTCTTCGACCAGCGTATTCCACGCACC
Organism: Azotosporobacter soli; assembly: GCF_030542965.1. Classification (NCBI taxonomy): domain Bacteria; kingdom Bacillati; phylum Bacillota; class Negativicutes; order Selenomonadales; family Sporomusaceae; genus Azotosporobacter; species Azotosporobacter soli. Next base: position 8,956 of record NZ_JAUAOA010000031.1, on the reverse strand, counting down.
ACAGCCCGGACAACGTCCGAGCCATTTAGCCGACTCATGCCCGCAGTCTTGACAGGCATATTTAACCTTTAATTTTGACAAACCTACACACTCCCATCGAGTCCGCCACCGCAAGTTTCAAGCAGCCTTCTTTATTTTTAAAATAAAACACTGTATGGCGCAATTCATTCTAGCGCCATACAGTGTTTTTCGCTTTCCTGGCTACAGATTCCTGCCGTCATTTTTGGTAATTTATAGCATTTTGACGACTTTTAATTCACCTTTATCGTCCGTGTCGACAACAAGTCGGTCTCCTGCACCGACCTCGCGACGCAAAATCAAATCCGCCACTTCATCTTCCACCAAACGTTGCAACGCTCTTCGCAACGGACGTGCGCCATAAGCCGCATCGCGCCCGGCTTTCAACAATTCCAGCTTGGCTGCCTCTGACACTTCGAGCGTCAAACCATTTTCCACCAGACGTTTTGAAACATCTTTCAGCATGATGTCTACAATCAAGCCCAGTTCTTCGTCCGTTAATCGTGTAAAAACAATCATTTCATCTACGCGATTAATAAATTCCGGGCGAAACAGTTTCCTCACTTCATCCAAGACCCGTTCTTTTGCGGCAGTCTGCTGAGTCTTTCCGTCGTTGTTTCCGGCCAAAAAGCCCAGTGTTGCAGCCTCTTCTTTCAAATGCTTGGCACCTACATTTGAAGTCATGATGATGACGGTATTTTTGAAGTCAACCGTCCGTCCTTTGCTATCCGTTAAACGACCATCTTCCAGAACCTGAAGCAAAATATTGAAAACATCCTGATGCGCTTTTTCAATTTCATCCAACAGGATGACCGCATAAGGCTTGCGGCGCACCGCATCCGTCAGTTGACCGCCTTCATCATGTCCAACATAGCCTGGCGGCGCACCAATCAAGCGGGAAACCGTATGCTTTTCCATATACTCCGACATATCGAGCCGCAGGATAGCGTTCTCATTGCTGAACAGCGCCTCTGCCAATGTTTTAGCCAATTCGGTTTTTCCGACGCCGGTCGGTCCTAAGAAGATAAAAGAGCCAATCGGACGGCGAGGGTCCTTAAGTCCGGCGCGCGCACGTCGCACAGCCCGCGCAACCGCCTTAACGGCCTCTTCCTGGCCGATTACCCTGCCATGGAGCACCTCTTCCAAACGCAGCAGGCGCTGACTTTCTTCTTCCGCCAATTTTTGCACCGGAACGCCTGTCCAGACAGCCGCCACTTGGGCAATATCTTCCTCCACAACCGCCATCTGTTCGCTGCCACGCTGCTTCCACTGCCGTTGGTTCGTCTCCAGTTCTTCTTTAACCTTTTGCTCCTCATCGCGCATTTGCGCCGCTCTTTCAAACTCCTGCGCGGAAATAGCCGCTTCTTTTTCCGCGCGCAATTGCTCGAGGCGCTTTTCAAGTTCTTTCACATCCGGCGGCAAGGAAAAATTGCGGATTCGAAGGCGCGACGCAGCCTCATCCATCAAATCAATCGCCTTATCGGGCAAGAAACGATCGGCAATGTAACGATGCGATAATTTCACGGCGGCTTCGACTGCCTCATCGCTGATTTTAACCCGGTGAAAGGCTTCATAGCGATCTCTCACGCCCTTTAATATGCGAATCGCATCTTCCACCGAAGGCTCTTCCACCATGATCGTTTGGAAGCGCCGTTCGAGCGCGGCATCCTTTTCAATATGCTTTTTATATTCATCGAGCGTCGTTGCCCCGATCACCTGCATCTCACCACGTGCCAAGGCCGGTTTTAATATGTTAGCCGCATCGATCGCGCCTTCTGCCGCGCCAGCGCCGATCAGCGTATGGATCTCATCAATAAATAGTATCACCTGCCCGTTTTGAACGATTTCAGCCATAACCTTTTTCATTCGTTCTTCAAACTCGCCGCGATACTTCGATCCGGCCACCATGGACGCCATATTCAGCGAGATGATTCGTTTATCGCGCAACAATTCAGGGACATTGCCCTGTATGATCCGCTGCGCCAAACCTTCGGCAATCGCCGTTTTGCCTACGCCGGGTTCGCCAATCAATACCGGATTATTCTTCGTTCGCCGACAAAGAATTTGCAGCACCCGTTCAATTTCGGCATCACGTCCGATGACCGGGTCAATCTTCCCGTTTTGCGCCATCTGATTTAAATCGCGCCCGAATTCGTCCAGGTTCGGTGTAGCCGTTTTCTCCTTAACAGCAGCGCCTTTCGCCTGTGCAGCCTGCCCAGCCATTGCAAAGCCACCCAACAATTCTACAACCTGCGCCTGCACGTTCCTGCGCTCTACGCCAAGATTCATCAGCACCTGCGCCGCAACGCCTTCCCCTTCCCGGATCAAGCCGAGCAAGATATGCTCCGTCCCCACGTAATTATGGCCTAAGGCAACCGCTTCCTCAACCGCCAACTCCAAGCACTTCTTCGCACGCGGCGTATACGCCAGCTGACTGCTTCCTCCCTGTCCGCGCCCGACCATCTCTTCCACCGCAACGCGTACGCTTTCTGCGGCAACGCCAAGCGAGGCAAGCGCACGAAACGCGAGTCCTTCTCCTTCCGCCAGTAACCCCAGCAACAAATGTTCCGTCCCGACATAATTGTGACCTAAGCGCACCGCCTCTTCTTGCGACAGCAGAAGAACCTTCTGCGCCCGGGCCGTAAATTTTTCAAACATGATCACACCTCCCGATTAAAAATTTCTCGCACCAAATCGGCGCGCACGCGACGCCGTTCTTCCTGATTTAATTTTACCGTACCGGCTAACTTTTGCAAAAACGCAGGCCGCGTCGCAACCATCAACTCATTAAAGAGAACATCAGGCAGCCCCTCGATAATACCCAAGTCGATGCCTAAACGAATCTGACTCAGCATCGAAAGACACTCTACGCCGCCTAGCGTATGCGCATAGCGCATTACGCCAAAGGAACGCCAAATCCGGTCCTTCAATTCAGTTTCCGCACTGTCTTGCATCATTTTCCTGGCATTTCGTTCATGTTCCACCACTTGGCGCACCACACCGTCCAAATTTCCGACCATTTCCCCTTCGCTAAGGCCCAGCGTCAGCTGATTGGAAATTTGAAAGATATTTCCCGCCGCATCAGATCCTTCTCCGTACAGACCTCTTACCGCAAGCCCGAGCTGCATAACCGCCTGAATAACGCGATCGATCTGTTTCGTCATGACGAGCGCCGGCAGATGCAGCATTACGGAAGCACGCAGCCCCGTCCCGACATTAGTCGGGCACGCCGTCAAATAACCGATTTCTGCTAAAAACGCCATATCCTGACGGGCCTCCAGCAAGTCATCGATTTCATTCGCTCCCTTTAAACCCGAGGCAAGGTCAAGTCCAGGGCGCAGACATTGTATTCGCACATGATCCTCTTCATTTACCATGATGCTGACGCTGGCATCCGCATCGACAAGTAAACCGCGCTGCTCCGGTTCACGCGCCAATCGGGGACTGACAATGTGTTTTTCAACCAGAATATATCGCTCAAGCGCCGTCAAATCCGCCATAGCAAGCGCCGTATACCCGCCTCCTCCGGCATTTAGATCCGGCAGCGATGCTTTCACACTTTCCCAGACTCGAGCCAGTTCAGTCGAGCTGGCCCGATTGGGAAACGGAAGGCTCGCTAAATTTCTCGCCAAGCGAATCCGGCTCGCCAAGACAATATCCCCTTCCGCACCACCGCCAGAAAGCCAAGGCGTCAGAGGACGATTCAGCAAGTCATCCTTTGCCATCTGCCTCCCCCTCCTTCTCACCGATGTTCTCCTTTTCAAGTGCACGGATTTCGTCGCGCAGTCTTGCCGCTTCTTCGTATGCTTCTGTACGGATACAGCGTTCCAACTCCTGACGTAAGCGCTGGATGCGCAGCGCCGCTTCCAGTTTAGCGCCAGCCCTTCGCGGCAACTTTCCGTTATGCCGACTGGAACCATGAATGCGGCGCAACAGCGGCTCTAGTTGCTGCGCAAACGCCGTATAACATTCACTGCAACCGAACTTCCCCGTCGTTTCAAACTCATGATACGTCATCGCACAATTGCTGCAGCTCACCGTCTGCACATCCTGCCCATTAAAATAACTATGGCTGAGCAAGCCCGTCAGTAAATCCTGAAAAGAGAACTGCTTATCCAGCGGTAACGCCAATTCGCCATAGGCTTTTGCGCATTCGGCGCACAGCCATCTCTCCTGTTGCTGATCGTCAATCAGCTGCGTAATATGCACATTAGCCGTTCTCTTTTTGCAATCGTCACAGCGCATCCTATCGCCTCCTTAGTTTAAATTCGCCAGGCGCAAGAGCAACGAACGCATCAAACGCACACGCGTCTGCTCTTCCACTTCAGGATATAACAACGTGAAAAAAGAACGGATCAGTTCGACCTCGCGCAGCGTCAATAGTTGTTGACGCTGCAAACGTCGCAGCATCACGGTTAATTCTTGCGGCGATGTTTCCGCATCGAAATTGCGCGCCACATCTTCACAAAGCAACGTCTCAATCGGCACGCGGGCTATCCTGACAAATCCGCCTGCGCCGCGTCTTGATTCCACCTGAAAGCCTCGTTCCACCGTAAAACGCGTCCCTAAGACATAAGTGACCTGCGATGGAGCGCACTCCATCGCCTCCGCCACTTCATTCCTTTTTAAGACAACGATTTCCTCGCGTTCCCGCTCCAGTTTGCCTAGGATAAACGCTTCGATATAGTCAGCCAAATTACGCATCGCTTTCACCTACATTCCACATATCGTTCACTCGCACTTGCATTTGCTCTTCGTTTTTTCTTCTATTTTATTTGACTTTTTGACTTTTTTCAAGAAATTTTTTAAACAAAGAAACCGCCGGACAATGCCTGCGGTTTCTTTAACGTTAGCTTATTTTTTGCGCATCTTGACTTTTTTACCAAACTCCAAGCCAAACTCGAAACATTTATCCAGCTCTTCCTTGCTGCCGGCCCATTTGACCGACAGGCCCGATTGTTCAACCGTCAAACCACTGCTTTTGAGAAATTCCTCAATCGTGTTCTGTGCGCCGCCCGACCAGCCGTAAGTACTGAATGCCGCACCCAGTTTATTCGTCGGGCGCAGTCCTTTTAAGTACGTGAGAAATCCGCCCGTAGTGGCCAAAACGCCATTATGCTGCGTCGAAGAACCAACCATCAGTCCACCGGCTTCCAGCACATCGGTGATGATATCGCTAAGCGATGCCGCTCCCAAGCGATGAAGTTTCCCTTTGACTCCGGAAGCAGCCACGCCATCGAGAATCCGCCTTGCCATTTGCTCGGTCGCACCCCACATGCTGTCATATACGATAATCACGGTATCACCGGCATCACCGCGCCCCCACTGCTCATACTTCTGCATGATTTCCGCAATATGGCTGCGCCATATGACGCCATGACTGGGAGCAATCATCGTAACCGGCAGCTGTCCGGTTTTATCGAGCGCTTTGCCGATCAAACGACTGTAAGGCATCAAAATGTTGGCATAATATTTTCCGGCTTCATACATGACTTCATTCAGGTCATTTTCATCATCAAAGCGTTTCGTCGTACAGACATGCTGTCCAAAAGCATCATTAGAGAAGAGAATTTGTTCTCCATCCAAATAACAGGCCATAGAATCCGGCCAATGCAGCATCGGCAACGGCACAAAATGCAGATTGTTTCGGCCTAAATTGATCGTGTCCCCCTCTTTGACAACCATAAAATCATAGGAACGCTGCTGTTGTTTCATGACGCCGTCTTTACCGCTGGCCGTCAGAACCACTTTTGCGTTAACCGCTTTTTCCATAAGTTTCGGCAGCGCTCCGGCATGATCCGGTTCCGCATGATTGGTAATCACATAATCGATCTTTGCCGGATCAACAATCTGACTAATCCGTTCCAGCATTTCTTCCGCGAACGGCGCCTTCACCGTATCGACCAAGCAAATTTTTTCATCAACGATCAAATAAGAGTTATACGTCACCCCGCGCGGGGTATGGTAACCATGAAAATCGCGCAGGTTCCAATCCACCGCACCAACAAAATAGACGCCTTCAGTTAATTTTACATTATTCAGCACAACAAAGCCTCCTTAGAATATTTTATCAGTCTTGTGTCAATTCGCTTGCGCCGTGCAGCACCTTGACAGTCTCAGCCATAATCGCATCAATGATCACCTGCACCGGCTCGATCGCTCTGAGCGGCAACAAACTCTGTCCTGCCTGAACCATGCCATTTTCCACATCGCCATCAACAGCCGCCAAGCGATTGCTTCCGGTTGCCAGTTGAATCAAATCTTCCTCTGGCGCATGCTGCCGCTCGAGCGCAAGAAACTTGTCCGTAAAAGGATTCTTTACGCCGCGCACTGCATGCCCCATGCTGAGACCGGTCACCACACTGTCCGTATCGCCGGCCGCCAGAATTTTTTCCTTGAAACGCGGATGAACCGCGCATTCTTCCGCTATCAAGAATCGAGTTCCCAGCTGCACGCCGGCTGCGCCCATCAAAAGAGCTGCCGCAACGCCGCGTCCGTCGGCAAAGCCTCCCGCCACGATAACCGGCAGCGCCACTTCCGGAATCACCTGCGTCATCAACGCCATTGTCGTCAGCACTCCGATATGACCGCCCGCTTCCATCCCTTCAATCACGATGGCATCGGCGCCCGCCGCTTCCACTCTTTTTGCCAGTTTAACATTAGGAACGACCGGTATCTTTTTTATTCCTGCGGCCGCAAACGCTGCAAAATACGGCACGGGATTTCCCGCACCCAGCGTAACAAAAGCGACTTTTTCCTCACAAATAGCCGCCACAACTTCATCCCGGTTGGGCGCCATCAATTGGACATTTACGCCAAACGGCTTATCGGTCAACGTCTTCGCCAAGCGAATCTGTTCTCTGATCCAAACAACATCGCGCCCGCCAGCTGCTATGATGCCTGCGCCGCCGGCATTTGAAACGGCAGCTGCCAGTTTTGCATCAGAAATCCAAGCCATCGCGCCTTGAAATAAAGGATATCGTATGTTCAACAGTTGCGTCAGTTTTGTTTTCATCTCATTTCCATCCTTTCTCCTGCTATGTATGCACATAACCTATTATTCCCGTTAATCTTTTAAACTCCTGCTATAAAGAAAAATTGTTCTTTGTTGCCAAACTCTCCGCCAATCATTTTCCACTAACGTTCTTTCCTTTTATTTTTTCAGAAAATTACTCTTTACATTCGCAGCTATTCGTCTTATAATGAAAAACTGTACAATACATCTAATAAATCTATTTTTTCCCTAATTTGGCCTGAAAATCACGCTTTTTTCGATGAAATCGCGATTTTATTTTGTACACAGCGCAGCATCCTCAATTTTTTTATAAGGAGCGATGTATTTAATGAAAATCATTGGAAAACATCTTACTGTCGACATGTACGGCTGCAGCTTTGAAAACTTGAACGACATGGACTTTATCAAAAATGCCATGTTGCAAGCCGTAGAAGAGGCGAACATGACTTTGCTCAACTTCACCTCACACAAATTTGAACCGCAAGGTCTTACGGCTCTCGCATTGCTGGCCGAAAGCCATATGAGCATACACACGTATCCTGAAATGGGTTATGCCGCCGTGGACGTCTTCACCTGCGGCGATCACAGTCGCCCGGACAAAGCCGTCCAAACTCTCGGCCGCTTTTTGCGTCCGGAAAAAACAAAGACCACCAGCATTCGCCGCGGCGATTTTGGTTCGATTAGCGATATGAAGCCGCGCATCAAGGTTAAAATCACTCCGATGCGTCGTGTACGCGACGCCAGCGGCAAAGTATTTCGCTTTCTCTCCCGTGCTAAGTAACGACAAGTAAAAAACCAGGTGCGCTCTAGTGTGAACCCCAAAAGCGGGAAGTTTTAAAAAGAGCCTTATGCCGTATGTAGCTGCTCTCGATATTTTATCGGGGGCAGCTTATTCAATTTTAATTGTAGCCGATCATTGTTATAATAATAGATGTATTCTTCCACGATCTCAATGATTTGTTCGTTGGTAGCGGTGAAATCCTGAGAGTAGAAGGCCTCTGTCTTCAAATGTGAGAAGAATGATTCGATTAGAACATTGTCAAAGCATACTCCCACCTGGGACATGCTTTGGATAATGTTCTTTTCTTTTACAAACTCTTGAAACCTCGGGGATGTATATAAACCACCTTGATCAGAATGAAGAATCACCTTTTCGATATTTCGACCTTGGATAGCCTGATTTATCGTATCAAAGGCGAGTTCCAAATTAGGAGATGTACTAATCACACTGCTGATTACTTCATTATTGAAACCGTCAATAATGGCAGAGAGATACAGGTTGGTTTCGCCGATAGTGATGGTTGAAACATCGGTATACCACTTCCTATTTGGTGCATCTGCTTTAAATTGCCGCTTGATTAAATCCGCTTTTTTAACAGCCACGTCCGGTTTGAAGTGAACGAATCTCTTGCGGCTGATTCGTGCTTGAAGATTATTTTCAGCCATAATACGACTTACGCGCTTATGGTTGATGTTTAGCTGATATTCGGTTCTTAGCACCTCTGTAACGCGCCTATATCCGTAGCGCCTCTTGTGTTTACTGCAGATTATTCTAATGTGTTTAAGTAGTTCATTCTCCAACCTATCATCTGGTTGTTTACGCCATCGGTAATAATTAGTTTTTGGGATCTCAAGAAAGGTTAACATCTCTCCAATTGGATATTTACTCTTAAGCGCCTCGAGAATTTCTACGAGTTGCTTCTTTGTTGTTTTCCTAAGATCCCATTTAACTTTCCCAGTATTTCGTTGTGCATTTCAAGCTGCTTAATTCTAAGCCTTAGACACTCAATCTCTGATAATTCCTCTATCCCTTTTTTATAAGTATACTGTTTTCCGACAGGCTGCTGAAAGCGATGGGTTTCACCATTTCGATACCAACTCATCCATCTTTTAATCTGTGTTTTACTTTTTATTCCTAAGACT